>CAYNNP010000161.1:0-14998 GCA_964398215.1 uncultured Pirellulaceae bacterium
GGCCTCGAAGGGTTGTGCTATCACCGCAAGAACCGGGGCTATCGCCCATCGGCTCAGTAAATCAACAGACTCAATTGCATTTTCGTCTTAAAAGGGCTGCTCGTCCAACGGGAAGACACTGGGTTTGCAACCTAGAAATCGGAGTTCGATTCTCCGGCGGTCCACTGAATTCATGACTCGATGGTGAAACGGATATCATGTCTCGCTTCGAACGAGAGGTTCCAGGTTCAAATCCTGGTCGGGTTACTTCAGTTTCGTATCACGAAACGTCAACAACATCCTTGGGGTGTGCCGGAATGCACGCGACCCTGCGAAGGTCGAAGATCAGGTTCGATTCCTGGCAAGGATACTTTTTCGTCAACCAAAATTGCCAGTGCGAGCGAGGATGATCGCTCGCGCGCGGCCGAGCTGCTTGTGTTCGTAGTACCGCCTTCAGGCGGAATTTCCGGCTAAAGCCGGTACTACAAACTAATTGTTCGCCAGCTTGCTTGACGACTCCGCTGGTGACGATTCTTACGGCAGCATGCGATTGATTTTGTTGGCGTCCAGGTGTTGTTCTGCACCGACTTGATCTGGTAGTCGTGGCTCTGGGCGACATGCTCGCTGAAGCGGGCCGTAAAACAGTGGCATATCGGTACGCTGAAAATCGCGATTCAATTCTTCGCAATCTTGCGGAACCGGTTGATGGCACTGGTCCAGTTCAACGATATGCGGAATCAAAGCCACAACGATTTCGCTGCGAGAACGTGATGTTTCGCGACGCTGGAATAGTTTTCCAACGTACTTCACGTCTCCTAGAAACGGCAACTTGCGGATGACGGTATCGTCTCTCTCTTGGATCAAGCCGCCAATCACGACTCCTTGGTGATCGTTCAGCAAGACGGATGTTTCCAGTTCGCGAGTTTCTTCTTCTGGCAACAATGTTGTTGGGTTGATCTGACCATCGCTGACTTCAGGCTTCACATGCAGCAAGACTCGGTTGTCTCGGCTGATGGTTGGCGTGACGGAAAGCACAACTCCGGTGTCCAAAAACTGTACGTCTTGAATCGTTGATGTTTGCGTAACCGTGGCAACAGAGAATCCCAATTGTTGACCAACTTGGATTTTGGCTTCTTGACCGTTGACGACCATGATTTTTGGTGCTGCAAGAGTCTTGGAATCCGTTGTGGTTTCCAGCAAGTCGATCAGCGATTTTACGCGAGAGCCATCGATTTCAGCGAAGAACAGTGGGTTGGTTCGAGCTCCGATCGGATCGGCAAGACCAAAACTACCGATCGTCAAATCACCTCGGAAAAGGGCGTCAAAGTTGACTCCATGCATCATGTCGTCTCTCAGCTCGACTTCCAAAATCCGGGCTTCGATCATGACTTGGCGCGGTGGCTGGTCAGCTTGATGCAAAAAGCTCTCAACACGCTGGATGGCTTCGGGAGTGTCTACAACGACAATCGCTTCCCGAGTCTTCATGTTGTCTTTTTGGTCCAAGCTGGTGATGGAAGCTGTACCTGTGGGCGAAAGCAACATTTGAATTGTTGCCTCCAGCACCTCTGCTTTGGCAAAGTCCAGCGGGAACATTCGAAGCTGCCGTGACTCTGCAGGCAACTTATCGGCCGCATAGATGTAGATAACGTTATCCTCGAACTCGGCGCGAAGATTGCACATCTTCAAAACGCTTCTGAGCGCTTGATCGGGATTCAAGCCGTTGACGTTCGCGGTCACGGTGCCAGTGACTTCTGGTGCGATCATGATGTTCATGTTGTATCCACGAGCCAACAGTTCAAGCACCGATCGAACATCAGTGCTATCGACACTTAGCGTGACGCCTTCGTCGACCGCTGGAAGTGCAGGAGCCATCACGTCTTGTGCGGGCTCTGGAAATTGGGGCCGAGCAGCGACTCTGATTTCCGGAACCGAAACTGTCTCGAGCGGCTGCTGGATCGGTGCAGCGGACTGATATGGCTGGGGTGGATCTGGTTGCCGAATTGGTTCTCCGACAGGCAGCATCGTCGCGATATCCAAGACAGGCGGGGCAATGTAGACGTCTTGTGTCGGTGGGCTGACCAATTTTGGAGCCGTCAGACGAGGTGTTGTCTGGGCCTTTGGAGTTGTAATCTTAGGTATCTTTGCCGCTACTGTGATTGCTGGTGGCTCTAGAGGAATTGAATCAGTTTTCAACTTATCGCGATTGGCTTTGAACGATGCGGTTTTGCCAATTGCCTTGTTCTTGTCAGTTGAGCTGGCGGCAGGTTCTGCGACAACAGTCTGCAACGGCGGTTTCGATTCGCTGGTATCGGGAACGTTTGAGACATAGACGGGGGGAAACGCGTGACCGGTCAAACGAACCAATCCCGGTAGTGAACTTTTCTGAGCTTGGTTCCATGTAAGCATGACTCGCGTTCGCTCAGCGATGCTACTGGATTCGACGTTTTCGTTCAGCTTATTGTAGACACCCTTTACAATTCCCTCTGTGACTGGCAGCGCTGCAAGTATTGGGTCAGTGGCTGCGGAATTTGGATCAACGTTGAAATCGGCTGGCAGTTTGTCGGCGCCGCGCATCGATTCCAGCATCGCTAATTTGACTTGCTCAGTTGAAATGATCTGGTTCAGAGAGTGTCGCAGCAATCGGCTGTGCTCGATCCTCGGCAGTGATTCCAGTCTTGTTGTTGCGATGGAATATTCCAATTCATCTTTCATCAAACGCTTGAATAGATCCAGATTCTGGCTTGGCGTCTTTGTTGAATTCGCGGTTGTATCAACGTCAGGCTTGTGCTCCAAGTCAAACGCGTCTGCTCCAATGACGGCAACTTCGAATACAATTGTGCCTACTAACCAAGCGACCAATATCCAAAGCATGGTCGCCCTCGTGCTTCGATTGGTTGCTGGCGCCCCTGATCGGTTAAGATCACGGCTTGTTGGAACTACTGTTTTGATTGTCCGTTTCATCGATCGCTTTCCGCTTTGCCGATTCAATTGTTTTATGCTGGCAAAACCGCTTGGTAGCAAACTTCAGAACATGCCGATTGTTTGTTTTCGCGGTCGCGTATGGGCAGCATCGGTAGATAAGGACCGGCAGGATAAGCCCCACGCGATGAATGCATGGGATGAATCAGTTCCGAGGTGGTCTCGTTCGGAATTACCCTGCGGAGGGTTAGCAAAGGCAAACTAACCACAAGCGTTAAGACTTACCAAGCAGGTGCAATCAGATCACTAGTGTGTTCGATCTGATCAGGGCGTCAGCTCTTTCAACATATCGTTGTAAGGTTGGAAGATATTTACCACCATGCGGAAGATCATGTAGATCAAGAAGCCACCTACTGAAATCCAAACGACGCCAGTGGCGATTGCTGCAATCGTCTTCATCGCCAAGGACGCTCGCTCGTCGTACTCTTTGGCTAATCCTTCCATTGATTCCGCATCGGTACCTGAGAGTTCTGCGATTTCGACTCGCGAAATGAACTCATCGGGAAAGACATCTGTTGCATTCAGGCCGCCGGCAAGCGTCGCACCACTCAGAATTGCTTTTTTTGAGTCGTCCGCACCAGCTCGATAATATTCGCTATCGGTGCTATCAAGACCGTGTCCAATGGATCGAATGGGGTCGAGCCCAGCGTCAAGGCTAAGTGCCATTGTCCAAGCGAATCGCGACAGAGTGATTGTCTGAATCGAACTGCCCAGGACTGGGATCATGTAAAACAGCGGAATGATGTTATGACATCCGGCAATGTTCTTTTTGTAACCCCAGATAACAGCGAAAACGACGCCAAAGAAACAAGCGATATAGAACCAAAACCATAATACGCCACTCGTGCCCCGAAGCCCGAAACCAAGAATATCGGTCATGGGGCCGGCAGCTGTCGTGATGATTCCCATCAGCCAAATCAACAGTGAAATGGCTAGAATCCCGCCGATCAATTGGAGAGTTGGCCAAGCAATCGATTTGGTGAACTCGCGACGCAATTTGAGTTGTTGATCGTAATAATCAGCAAGGTTTAGCAGAGTGCGTTCAATACGTCCGGTTTCTTCGCCAACTCGGGTCATCGCAATCATCAAGCTCGGAAAGAACTTATGGTTACGTTTCATAATGGTGCTTAGCTGTTCGCCCTTGCTGGCGCCTTCGACCAGCATGCGCATGGCGGACCGTTGTTTCTGAGGCCCATGATTCGCTTCGGCATTCAGCAGCGGAATCAGATCCGCGCCTGCGCGTAGCCCGATTCCCAAACGGCGTGTGAACGTTGCAGCTGATTTTAATTTCATTCGTGCAAGAACTGATCCAGGAGATCCAATTGAAGGCAGGCGAGCGACAAGCCAACTCTATTGTGATCAGTTTGAAGCCGCGAAAGTAGTCCCCAACGGCCAATTGCCGCCATCACTTTACGGAATCGGGCGTTTATGCGGCTTTTCGCTTCTGTAGATCGGGCGTTCGAAAGGCTTTGCCCGCACAAGTCTCGATCGCTTCGTTAACGCAATCCAGTTGATCGGCGACTGGTTGCGAAAGATCAATGAACAGAATTTTGACACCGGCGACTTCACACCATGTCGAATCTGGCCCGTCCAACCAATCGTTTCGAATCTGAAACCCGAGTGTCTTTGCTAGATGGACACGTTCTTTCAAGCGATCAACTGTTGTGTTCTGAGCAAGGCTCGTCTGCGGCGCGTTTTCCATTCGCATTGTCGTCACTCCGACTATTCAGCAATCCGTTTATCTTACCTAAGCCTCAGGACACGGGCATAGTAGACACGGCAATTTATGAGGGACCCGTTGAACCGTCTATAGCAGTTCTTTGCAGAGCGTCGATAGATGATGTGTCGTTATCAATCACAACCTTGGCCAACCAGCAAAAACCATGCAATCAAACGAATCGCAAATTGCCACCGATCAAACGATGTACATCCAGCATCTAAAAGGTGAACTGCGAAAAATGCAGGCAATGGCATCACTGGGTGAATTGACCAGCACAGCGACTCACGAATTCAACAACATGCTGATGACGGTGATCAATTACGCCAAACTTGGATTGCGAAATCAGGATGCTGAGAGCCGCGACAAAGCTCTCACAAAGATCTTGGATGCGTCAACACGAGCGGCAAAAATCACCAACACCATTTTGGCCCAAGCACGCAACCGTAGCGAATCGATGGAGCCAACGGATCTACGTGAAGTTGTTGAAGGTGCGATGTTCTTGCTGGAACGTGAAATGCGAAAGTACCGCGTTGCAGTTGAGGTCGAGATTGATCCCAACACGCCACCTGCAATGGCAAGTGGAAACCAAATCCAACGCGTGTTGCTGAACCTGATGATCAATGCTCGTCAAGCAATCAGCGAAGGCGGCACTGTGTTGATTCGACTTTGCCCCAGCAGCGAAAATGGCTTCGTTGAACTGACTGTCCGCGATTCTGGTAGCGGTATCCCTCGTGAAAAGCTGACGCACATTTTTGACGCGTTCTATACCACCAAGGATGGGCCAGACGAATCGGGTAAGGGTGGAACCGGTTTGGGGCTGGCTGCATGCAAAGAGATCATTGATGCTCACGCAGGCCGAATCCGCGTAGAAAGCAGCGTCGGCGTTGGCACAGCGTTCATCATTCGCTTGCCAATCGCAAAGAAGAATTCGCAGGCCGCTGCATAAGTGGATTGCATCACGCAACCCGGGCCAGCGAGACGCGACCTCGCTGGCGTAAACCAGTGCGCCTATTCTTCTTCTTCTTCTTCTTCTTGAGCTGCTTTTACAGCAGCGGCTAGATTGCCACCCGACTTGACGACGAATCGGCCGTCTTCGGATTCGAACTCAGCGAAACGATCGTTCACGGAAACGACTTTCGCTTTGACCGTCCCGATCTCAAACTCATCGCCCTCACGGACTTTGATGACTTTGTCTCGAGTCTTTACGTGCAGCCAGGCGGTCCATTCATCACCACCTTGCAGCAGTGCGGTCAGGTCCGTTCGCGTAGCTTCGTCAAACGCAGGTGGTCTCTTTCTTTCTTCCTTAACTGGAGGTTCGACCACACTGACCAACATCGTTTGTTCGGTCGATTTAGCTGGATAGCCTGTATCCATTGCCATCACGGTGACTTCTAGTTCGGTGGTTTCTTTACTGTCCACATAAAGCGTTCCAGATCTTTTGTCCAAGCGGACCGAACTGGGGACTTCACCCACAAGACTGTATGAAATCCGTTTCTCTTCAGGATCGGAAAAGGCCAAGCGAATTGGAGTTCTCCGGCCAACAGTTGCTTCAACTCTTTTGGACCCAGTGAACTTGGGCGGTTGATTCGGTGGCGAAAAAAAGTTTCTGTTCAGAACTGGATCTCGATAAGCCGCCAAGTTGGAATCGACGCGCCAAGAATTGTTGCCGGGATCGGCAGCGTCATCTGGAATGTCTTTGATCGCGGCGGCATCAATTGTCATCAAGACACGAAAGCCTTCCTTCCGCAACGATTTTGTCAAATTGATATTGCGGATACGGTGCAGGTAATCCTTGGTGTAGAACGCGTGCAGAAGATTGACGATTTCGGGCAGTCCTGCCTCGCCTTCGAGTTTGAATGCCATCGATTCATACAAATTGTCCATTGGCCGAGTGCTTATGAACCCGAGTTTCGGATTGTCCAAATCAGATTTCTTTGCAATCGACAGCAACCATTGTTGGTAAATACCACGCGAAACATTCTTGTTGCCCGGCAGCGATCGTTTACGGTACTCGCGATACTGCATGCTGGAAATCTCGCCTTCCATTTCTTCCAGTTGAAGTGTGCCGATCTCGGTTTTCAGTGAGTTAACCTTTGCAACTCGCGCATCAACCGCTGAACGGTACTTGCCGAACAACCAATTGCAGAGTGTTAGGCCGATCAGGCCAGCAACACCAATCGCTAAAATGCGTTCTCGTTGAGTCATGATTGCGTCTCCTGATTTGCGTCGCCACTGTCCTGCACGCTGGCCCTCGTTTCCTCACGCTTGTCAGGCTCCTCCTCTTTCGATACTGGATCTGGTTCTTCGCTGGCAGATGTATTCGTAGCTCTCGGTCCAACCGCTCCATAGCGATTTGTTCGCACATACCCAGGTAATATTTTCACTTCTTCGTTCAGCGTCCAGCGATAGGGGCCAGACTTGCCATCCTGCGACGAACCATCACCAGTAACTTTGTGAAAATCGTCCGACAGTGACTCCTCGAATACTTGGATCACAGAAGGGTCCGTTACACCACCGGTGATAGTGAGTGTCGCGCTGGAATCTCGTTCGTTATAAGCACCAATGATGGACTTCAAGATCAACTGATCCGAACCGGGCATCGATTCACTCATTCGGCGAAGCTCATTCAGCCAGTTGACGTCACCATCCAAGAACGTGTCCAGTGAATTTGTTTTGACACGAATCTCACCCAGCAGCTCAACTGGTTCGACCAGTTCTTTTTTCTCATCGGCCAGCGTCGCGATTTCGCTATCCAGTGCGCTAAGATTTCGGTAGGCAAAAAACGCCAGCAGCAAAGCCACCAAGGCTGGCACGCCAATCAACAGAGCTTTCCGCAAAGTATCAGGTTTTTCTTCTGGGCGCTGGCGTGGATTCAAGAAATCCACCAGCAAATGTCCCGCCGTCTGATCGCCGCTCAGCAAGCCGACCAGTGGTGTAAAACGCCCCACATGTTCGGGCATCTTGTCTGCAACGGAACTGTCGACATCAACCAAATCAAAAGGGTTGACGACTTCGACGGAACCACCAATCGCATTCTGGATCTTTTCGACTTCATCGCGGTGGACGGATTCTCGCCCCCAAACAATGACTTTGTCCGGTGAACTGCTGGCGCCACATGCGACCAAACTACGTCGCAGTTCACCCGCCAATGCGTTTGATCTTGCTGCTGCGACTGACGGCATTCGAACTGTACGTACAAAGATCACCTTGCCGTCACGCACGACAACAATCTCTGCATCATCGCTTAATTGATCTATCAAGACCGTTTCGCCAGCCGATGCTTTGACGTTGCCCTTGGTCAGATACAGAGCCGACGCTGCGAGCGGGCGAAGGGCAATGCGATTTACTTCCAGATCACCAGCTTCACAGACTTCGTGAATCTCACTCAGCTTTGCCGGGCCAACCGCCGCCGCAATCAATGAGGTTCCTGAATCGGATTTGTCGGTGACCAAAAAGTCAACCGTTGCGCTATCACCAGCCGAAGCGAAACTACGAATGGCTTGCAAGCGAACCATGTCAGGCAGATCCTCCGCCGGCACGGGCGGTAATTGCAAGTCACGTAGTTCTGCTTTGCCACGTCCAATCGCCACAAGCGTATCGGCGCCAGACAGGCCTCTTTCAACGATTGCTTCACGCAACGTGTTCAGTACGTTTCCGTCTTGAATGGGAATCAGCGCCGCTTCGGTAACCGACATATTGGTTCCCGAGCACTGTGCACTGACCAAACGGAGTTCCGATTCGTCCCAGTCGATTGCTATTTTTCTTACCATGGCATTATCTTAGTTAACATCTTTGGATCCTCTTATGCGATTTGGTTCAGGAATTGATCAATTCGCATTTCCACTGCCAGTCGCACTCTCGTTTAGGTTGTTTATCCCCAGCACCGACATGTCAAACCCGCGGCCCAGGTGACTTAGGTCTCGCCAAGAGATGATTTTTGGATTCACTGTGGTCGCATCAATGATGTATTCACTGCGATGCGAGGCCCCCGATTTTTCGTGGTATCCAATGATTTGAGCACGAAAGACATCGCCGCCGCTGGTCACCAACGGCATCAGTTGTCGCATCTGATCAATCGAGATGTAGCCTTCGGTTAGAGGCCACGTCTCGAATAAGAAATTCTCGTTGTCGCCTGCCGATTGTCGGGCCGTCAACATTTCTTCGATTTGCTCGTCTTCCAAGATCCCCATTCCGTACAGCAATTCAGCGGGACATTCCATCAAATTGATACGACCGGGCAACGTGTCGATATCTTGAGTGCTCAGGTTGTCCATCAGAATCGGCATGTAGATCGTCATCGCGAGCGGGTCGTCAGGAAACGGCGATTCAAAGACACGGGCATTCGCGCCCTCGCCAAGTGTTACTGTTGAACCGACCAAATCCAGAATTTGATTCAGTTGAACATTTCCACCAGCACTGAGGTCCACCGAAAACGATTCTAGCAATCCAGGCCCCCAGACCCCTCCCGACGTTACGTTGTTTTGATTTTGCTGTGTGTTCCCGCCTGCCGCTGCAGCCACCGATGCACTGGGCTGCCCCGACATTCGAAAGGCAACAATGTAACTGGCGTACAAATCGTTATCCAAGATCAAGAGCTGTTCGTACAGAGTTTCCAGGTCGTCAAGGTTGACGTTGACGCGAAGCTCTCCATCACGAGTCTTATTTGCTTCTGCGCCGTGGACGGTAAGGTAGGCCGCCCAGCCCAACGCGCCTGGTGTATCAACCGTCACGTTGAATCGCTGTTGTTCATCAGCGTCCAAGAAGCCGTTGCGATTCGAATCGGCCCCGAACAACAGGGTGGGTGTGACTCCTTGTACCAACAGCAGTTCTTCGACGGAAAGCAATGGGCCATTTTTAATCTTGATTGGAGATGGCAGGAGTTCGTACTCCAGCGTCTCCGCACCACCGGGCTCGCGAATCTCGTCGTCTTCATCCAAGAAATCCATGATCGCATTGGCAATCTCCAAAGTCATTCCAGGTAATGACAATAGCATTTGGATCGCGATACTCTCGGGTACAGTCTCATCGGTCACTTCTTCGTCGGCGATGTCACCACCCAAAAGCGACGCAGCTGCGGCAATGCCCGAGTAATTCTCTTCAAGAACAGGCAGGGCGTTGATGTTCATGCGAGCAGATTCGTTTTGCAATCCATATCGAATTCCACCAAATGATCCATTGTCGCCAAGGTTGGGCGCCATGACTGCGAAGTTGCACACGCCAATACCATCGGCACTCTGCGCGACCGGTATGCCGCGAAAGGCTTGTGGGTTGTTAAAGACTCCGCCTACTTCCAACCTTGAATTGGGCGGCTGAGCTAGCATCAAACGAACGAGTTCCGCACCCGATTCGCCAGCCACGCGAGCCTGCACAATGTCATTTGATAAATACGAAGCATCGTCATAGGCAATCATCAAATCGGTGAATGCGTAAACGCTTAGCGTAGCAATCACAATGACTACCAAGACTAAGACGATGAACAGACCTTTACGTTTCTTTCTCGGTTTTTGCATCTATCAAATTCCCGCTGCCGATAGGTCTTCTTCTTCCTCTTCCTCTTCTTCCTCGATGACTCTCGCCAGAGGAATCCGAATGATATGCGTAAACACACGCAAATTTGGCTGTTCCGTTGAAGCACTGGATTGGTCAGCTTTAATGTCTGCCATTGTCAACTGGACTTTGATTGCGAATGGCAATTCGCCGATTTCATCGCTGTTCCATTCCAGCAACCAAGTCACACCATCCCAATAAGAAAACTCCAGGGCGACTACCTCAGGTGCGACGACATCACCGGTCTGGTTTAGCAAATTGAAGTTTCCGTTTTCCAATGCGAAGGTTGTTGCAGCTCGGTCCAGTGAACGCCGCACCAGCCCACCCGTATCGGACAACGAATTAGTGTCGTTTGCTAGTTCGTCTTCGACGCCACCGCCGACTTGCTGCACATAGTAGGAAACCGTCTTAATATCGCTGGGGAAGTCTTGGATGGTCGTGTTCGTGTCTTCGTTGATCAACACAAAGTGCTCTTCCAAGCGCGGCAAGCGGCTCACGTCGACTTGGATTTGATATTGGTTCCCAATCAAACCTGGTTCGCTCAAAGTCGCGATCCCACTGTCTAATTCTGGAGCCTCGATCTCTTCTTCATCCTCAGCTTCGCCCAGATCTTCATCAGGCAAATCGCCAGCGCCTCCACCGCCGTCTCCGTCTCCGCCACCACCACCTCCGCCGCCAGCAGCTGATGCCAGGGCACCTCCGTTCGCAGCAAGAATGGCTTCCAGCGCTTCCATGTCGGCTGGCTCTCCGTGGATCGTCGCACGAAGGTCGTCTTCGATCATTTGTAAAATCGCAGATGCCAGCATCGTTTGACGAATGTCCAGATCGCTTGAATCCATTTCCTGAGTGTAGAATTCAAAAACGGACCCAACCAACGCCATCAAAATAACGGAAAGCGATAGGGTCAGCAGGACTTCTAAAAGCGTGAAGCCGGAACGGCGGCTTCTAATGTGCTCGCCTTGGTAATGATCACTGGGCATCTTCTGTCTCCCCGCGCGCTTCTGCTTTAGCGAACTCTTCTTCGGCTTCTGCTTCGGCCAAACCAATCGCTGGATCGATCATCCAACGCGTCAGTTGGTATTTTCCCAATGCCTGCGCGCTGCCGTTAGCTGTTGCTTGAACTGTAACCGTGATTGTTAATAGGCCTTGCATCATCTGTCCTGTTTGGACATCAACGGAGTACTCAAATGCCAATTTCGAAGATGAATCGAATGATTCGACCGGTGCACTAACAATCGGAGTGGGAGTTTGGTTCATCGCTGCGTTAAGCAGTACTTCGCTCATTTTGGCCTGGGCAACCACCCGGGTCATTGCCAGCACACGAGCTTCTTGTGCAGCATCCAATCCCGTTGTCGCAATCTGCCCCAAGGCCGCCAGGGCGCCGCCTAAAATTGCGATCGCAAGCAGGATTTCTAAAAGAGAAAATCCGAAGCGAGAACAGCGCTGAGTTACCTTTCTCATTCCGTCAGCTCCAGTTTTTGTATGGTCACGTCGCCTGTAATGCCGCGAATACGTATTCCAACTCTACCCTGTGTCTCGTGCTTTAAAATCACAACGCCCGTGCTGGTGACACCGTCGGGGTAAAACAAAACCGGTCGGCTCCAGCCTTCACCTTGGAGTGAGATCGACGATTGTTCAATTTGCATTCCGCGTGCGGCAGATACAACTGACACGGATTCGACCACCACTCCTTCAGGCAATTCGAGCGGATCGGATTGTTCTTCGCTGGCCTGATCTGCGGGGACTGTCGTCACCGGGGCAGCTTGTTCGGCTCCCTGTAGCATGGCTGACTGGCTGCCAGTTTGATCAAGTGCTTCTACTGAATCTTGAATCTGAAAGAACGGGCGAATGCGAAGCTGGTTACCGCCAATCATCCCTTCCAAGATCATCACACGTCCTTCGCGCATCGCGCGGACGCGGAGCCGGGTCATGTCGGCACGAAGCTGTTTCGCAGCACCATCGATTCGAAAGTCGCCTAGCATGTTTCCGATTTGCGGAAGCGCTATCGCAGACAACGCAGCCAAGATCGCGATCGCCAACAACACTTCCAACAGTGTGAATGCGAGTTTGGATCTCGGAGAGTTTCGTTTCTTGGTAAGCACGATTTTAGTCTTGGATAGATCGCGAGTCGGTCTGCAAACCTTGGAGGCACATTCCCCCGTGCTCTTCCGCCGCGCCAAGGCTAGTCTGTAACGAAAAACGGACGCTAACATTTAGTCAGCGTCAGTTCTTCATGGCTATTCAGATGATTACTTTCCAGTGATCTTGATGTCATCATCTGTGTTTGTTTGTCCATCAAGGCCACCGCTGGTGATCTCGAATGTGTTACCGTTGACGCTGAACACCAGATCTTTTCCCCAGGCATCCTGAGGAATTTCCTCGATCAGTGCCCCAGCCCAAGTTGCTTTCTGAGCGGCATCGTTGGGGCCGTCGATCAAGGACTGGAGGTTTTCCGGCAAAGAACCTGTTTTGATCTTATACATCTGGACATTCCGTTTCAGTCCATCAAGCATGATTCTAGTTGCATCCGCTCGTGCACCTTCACCGACGTTGGCAAACTGAGTGATCACGATGCCACCCAAAACGACGAGGATCGCAAGCACCAACAACAGTTCCAATAGTGTGAAGCCGCGGCGACGAGAATTTGAGCGAGTTGGACGTTTTCTATTGGTTTGTGTCATTTTGTATTCAGAAAAATTGAAGTCGAGGTTGAACCATCTTATTTATTATTAACCGTTCGGCTTTGGCAAGGTTTCGTTAACAAATTGGCGGGCTGATTCAACGAGAATGTCCAGTCATGCCGAAAAATCCTGAATCCAACTGTGTTACCCTTGCTGGCACTGCAAAGTTACGGTAGGCCCTTAAAGCAGTGTTCGCTTTTCCTGTCCCTGACGCCAAGCTCCTTGAATGGGGGGATTTTCGCCCCAAAATCATCTTTACAATCGTCAAAACGGCGAAAATCCGGTAGCAGATTGAGGGATTCGATCGAACCGGCTGTAGAATGACGTAGATTCGTAAATAACCTATGGAGAGGGTGGAATATTTATCTTGTCTGGGATTGATATTCGTTCACACTGAGCGATCCCGCTCGTGTCTTTTCGTTATTTAACACTCGTTTTTTCAGGAATACGCCATGGCGGCACGCGACGATTCTGTCATCCGCGGCAGTTTGATTGCCTGTCTGATTTTTCTAGTGCTCTCACTCGCGCTGAATTTCTTCCTCTATCGATGGGGTGATTCACTGAGCATTGAGGCAGAAAAGGCAAAAGATTCGCTGACAGCACGCGATGATACTATCCGCCAATTCGAAAAGCAGTCCTTGGTATACAAGGCAATGCTGGGCGTGGGCCAAATTTCCGAAGAACAATTCAACGGGATGCAAAATTCGGAAAGTGGCGATACCGACATGGACACCATTGCGAATAGTTACGTGAAAGCCATGTCATTCTTCGACAAGGACTTTCCAGTAGAAAACCGTAGCTATCCCGCCTTGCCAAACTACTTGATCAACGCGATCCGAACACGTAATGGCCAGCTCAAAGCAGAACGTGAAAAAGTCAAAAACATTGGTATCAAAACCGATGAAGAAATCGCACTCGCTCGCAAGCTCCAGGCAATGGCTGAGCGAGAGAAGGACGATTTCCAAACAACGCTTGCAAACGAACAGCAAAAGTTCACCGAAGAGCGAGTCAGAATCAATAAAGAGAAAGAAGAAGCTCGCGATAAAATGCGACAAACTTCTATCAGACTTGGTGCCGTTCAAAAGAAAGCAGACCAAGTTGAAGCGGCTTTGAAGAACGAGAGAGTTCAACTGCAACAAACCATTGAAACGCAACGATTGAGCTTGAACGATTTGCGAAGCGACAAGTTTGAGAGCACTCAAGGCTTGATTCGTTATGTCATGCGTGGTCGTGATGTGGTCACAATCAACCTTGGCTCTGCTGATGCCCTTCGTCCAGGTGTTACCTTTGGCGTCATCGACGCAATGGAAACAAGACTCGACGATGCAAAGGTCAAAGCTTCCATTCAAGTCACACGTATTCGTGATTTGCATTTGGCTGAGGCACGTATTGTTGCTCACCCTTCGATTGATACACCGATCATCGAAGGCGACAGAATTTTCTCGCCATTCTGGGCACCAGGTCGCCGCGTTAAAATTGCGTTGGCAGGAGACATTGATATCGATGGTGATGGACGCCCAGACAACCAAGAATTGGTGGGCATGGTCCAAGCAGCTGGTGCCGTTGTCGCGGCACAAATTTCGCCTGAAGGAGCTGTTGAAGGAAAATTGGATGCGACGATTCGATTCCTAGTTGTTGGTACTCCACCTGAAGTCAGCGTTCGTGGCGATGCAGAAACCGCTGCTCAAGAAGCACAGTTGACCAGAACACTGGGCACAATCAAACAGCGTGCGAGAGAACTTGGGCTGACAGTCATCCCAGCTTGGAAACTGCAAGCCTATCTCAAGACCATCAATGACAGTCTGACAACACCACTGGGAACAGCCGCCAGCGCAGAGGATTTTCCTGCGACAACTTCGGCCATAACCAACAATCGATTGCCAACCAACAACTTGCCATCTCTCTACCTGAACGACAACGAAGGCGAGCAAAAAGGCAACAAAGTTTTGCCACCGTGATCGTCAATCGATAAAGAAATTTAGCAACGCCTCGGTAATGTAATTTTGCCGAGGCGTTTTTTATGCTGTGTCGTTGAACTTGATTGAAAGGCCACGAAACAATGTCGTGTTGTACTGAGCCGACGGCGCTAGCC
>CAYNNP010000162.1:0-9183 GCA_964398215.1 uncultured Pirellulaceae bacterium
CCGGCCGCTACCGCGTCCGACCCTCCCGCGAGCGGGAGGGTGACGGAAAAATCGCAACTCCAAAAAGCGTGAGCGAGGGACCGAGTCAATATTGATTGTCCCTCGCTAACGCTTCGGGTTACCAAAAACGCTGGCGCATCAGGTTACCTTCTTCAGACATCTCAGCTTGAAACAGCACTGGTAGCCGAGTCCACTGACTACCGCCTAGAATGAGACTTCACTTTTGATTCTCCAAGGCACTCGAGCACCTGAAAAATACTGCCATGCCAGACAAGACTTATCACGACGCAGCCAAAATGATTGACCACGCATTGTTGTCGCCAACTTTGGACGCCGATGCGTTAGAAGCCGGTTGCAAAATGGCTGCTGCCTATGACGTTGCCAGCATTTGCATCATGCCGTATTACGTCGCGCGCTGCGCCGAAATTTTAGAACCAACAACGGTCTTGCCCAGCACCGTGATCGGTTTTCCGCACGGTGGCCAAGCAACAACAACGAAACTTGCGGAATCGAAACAAGCGATCGCGGACGGTGCGATTGAACTGGACATGGTCACAAACATCTCAGCTGTTTTGAGTGGCAAATGGGATTACGTTCAAGACGAAATAAAACAGATCGTTGACCTGGCGCACGCAGCCGATCGAAAGGTAAAAGTAATATTTGAAAACTGCTACCTTCAAGACGAACATAAACAACAGCTATGTGAAATCGTAAGTGACGTCGGAGCCGACTGGACCAAGACATCGACAGGGTTCGGAACCAGCGGTGCGACGATCGAGGATTTACAACTCATGGTGCAGCACACTCGCAAACCGACGCAGGTTAAGGCCGCAGGCGGTGTTCGCGACTTGGAAACACTTTGGAAAGTAAAATCGCTTGGGGTAACCCGAATTGGTGCCAGTGCGACCGCCAAGATTCTAGATCCGTGGCGCACAGAATGTGGCTTGCCTGCGGTCGATTTGTCCGCTGATACCGGGAACCCAGGCTACTGATGTTGATGACGCGAAAGACTGTTGGGCGGTGAATCACGTCACCAGACAACGGTCACTTCAACACAGGGCGTTTAAGTTATGATGGGCAGACGCGACATTGGCTGAAAACCTCTGTTTGCGCTAGTGAACTCTTAGTTCGTCCTTCCGGTCGATTCGGCAGCGGCGATCATCGAATCCAAGGAGGATTTCGCGATGCTGCGTACGGCCATAGCATTAGGTATCGTTTTCGCATTTAGTTGTGCACCGGTTTTTCAGCGTTCCGCGCAGGCAGAAGAATTCGATGAAGGACCGAATTGGTCTCATGCTCGACAAACGATTGCCGACCAAATCAAACTGTCGGATGGTCGCACGGCTTACTTGAACACATACAGAGGACTGTTCGTTCCTGGTTCGCAGGACGGCGAATTTCCAAGGCTCAATTCGCGCCGAAGTATTGGTTACCGTCACTTTTTTACTCAGCCGCATGATCCCAATGGCGTCTATGCGTTGGGCGAGTACACCTCTGCAAGTTCAAGCGGTTTCTGTGTCGTTCGGTACGCTCCGTTTTCAACGACGCTGTTCCTTGAGGTTCGTGATAAGCTTGCAAAGCCACAGTATTACGTATCGAAAGATCGCAATCGAGTTTTTGTGACTTCTCAAAACGGCTGGATTTACATCTTCGATCAAGGGCGGCTTCACAAGAAACATGTGTCTGACCATGGGCTGGGAAAAAAGGGGACAAAACCAGGACTCTATCCCAACTATCGCGCGATCGAGTTCACTGAGTCGGCCAATGGTACTGCCTGCTTCTTTACCAATTCCGTTGGCGATCCCGAAGCCAAAGAACTTAAAGAATTAATCCTTTACCAGGATGGCAAGATTCGACATTTAGGGTTGGATGGACAGGTGTGCGGCGCCATCGCGTTTCTTGATGAGCGGCGCGTTCTATCAATGCGCAGCACTGGTTGTTTGGTCGTCGATTTAGATTCCGAAAAAATCACCGAGCATGATAAGGCGCTGCCAGCCGGCGCCCAGGATCTAAAACCGATTTGGGGAACCCGCGCACCCGATGGGACCATCGTGTCACTGTGGCGAAATCGTTTCCACGAGCCTTTTCATCGGTACGATGTCAAAGCGTTTGCGGATGGGTCGCTTTATCGAATTGCAGAACTGAGGGCAGATGGATGGCAATGGACGAACCAATACAAAGACGCGATCTTGTATGTTCCGCAACTTTCAGCGACACACGGGGACGAGTTGTGGATGGTCGACCACGGCCGAGGGATTTTGCGTCGTGAAGCTGGTGGCAAATATGTTAGTCAGCCGTTGTTTGATCAGATAAAAATTGATGTTCCCAGCAGCATCCAATTTGAAAACGATTCAATTTGGATAGCCTCACGAAAAGCCGGGTTTAAATCGAAAGTCGATCATTTCAAAAACATCAAGCCGACTGATTCGGTTTGGGAATCATTTGTTAGTAAGCAGTCGATGACGATTGGATCTGGTGGCCAGGGTGAGCTAGAGCTGTTAAGCGGCAAGTTTGTTTTTATTGATGCGGATGGAATTCATATACGTGACAAGTCGTCGAACTTGGCAATGGGCGGGAAAGAAACACCCGCACAGAAACCGTTTCGGAGCAAAGACGTCTGCCCACTAAAAGAGGCGTACAACTACCGCGACAACGACGGTTCGATCATGTGCAACACCGACGCCCAAACAGCCGTTCGATTTCCAAACGGACTTTGGGTCGTGATTCCGAATCCGCCAGCAGGGTTGTATAGGCATGATTTTAAAGTGCTTGGTAACGGATTCATTGTTCTGCGTGGGCGGATTCCTTGGGCGCGACGGTATTCTGTGTTGAAACCCGCAGAGTTTGAGATTCAGGTAAAGGACCCTTATGCGGGAGAGCAAGCGACACCCGGCGCTCCGCTTTCACCAAACTGGACTTCGCCGCAAAAAGAGAACGTCAAGTACCGATGCAGGTCAGAGTTTGGTCAGTGGAGCGACTGGCAAGCAGCCGACAAGCCCTTTCCAGAAATCACCGCGGGCGCGAGCGGAAAACGGAAGCTGTTCATGCAGTTCGCGCTTGACAATGCGTTGGTAAAATTGAAGACAGTCGAGTTCACTTTTGAATCCAAATATAACATTGGTAAAGTCTGTCGCGAGCTGATCCCTTTGCTCAGTAACCCGAGCTTCAAAAAACGCCAAAGTGCATCCGAGCAATTACAAAGCCTAGGACAAGTTGCCGTCCCGTATCTTACCGAAGCATTGAATAACCCTGATGCCGAATTGCGAGCACGTGCTGAATTGTTGATCGAACGGATTCAGAAAGCTGGTTCTGAGCAAGAGTGAATGCCAATCGTGTTTGTGGCGAACCTAAATTCACAGACCGTTGATTAAACGACGATAAGCCCGAGGCACGCTTGCGCGCAACTCGAGCTTTTCGTCATGCAAGGACCATGGTTCCCGGCGTCTCGGGTAGTCCTATACAGAGCCTCCGCCCTACGGAATACGGTAAAGTTTGCTACTCAAAGCTTGGTAGCGCTGTTCGGCGAACAGGAGAAGGAGTGTATCCTTGGTCTACATTGTGCGAGGTTTGTGCGACTCCCGATCCAATCACTGTGCTTGATTGTGCATTGGTTGGGACCAAGATACTGCCGCCGCTGGCTGGGGTATCGCCGCCAACGGATGGAATATCACTCGGACTGGCTGGAACATCGCTGGGGCTGACATCGATTGCCGGAGGTGCAAGTTCTGGCTGAACGCTTGGAATGTTATCAATGATAGAAGGTACTTCCAAAGGTTGTGCAGGCTCTGGCGAGAAGAACTCGGCTGGTGTGCCACCTTCGATCAGTGGTTGATCGTCGACTGGAATTGGCTGGCGATACGGATCGAGATTCAAGTCGTCGACAATCCCTCCGTCAACATTCACATTGTCTGTGCCGAATCCACCGGCACCAAAATTCGCTGCGTGCTGAGCGTCGCGAACGGGCCCACGTCGGACAACGCCAGGCCGGGTTACGCCCCACACCTTTCGTCGACCAGCAGCACGCTCACGAGCTCGTTCGAGTGCATCCCAGTAGGCCTTGTCGTTCCAGGGCCCTTCGCGGAGCGTGATGTTATTGTTGGCCAGCATGGTGCCACGCAAGTAGTCGACATAGTTGAATGATTTGTTGTATTCGGCCAACGCACGGTAGTAAGCGATTTGAGCTTGGGCGCGACGTTGCTGGCTTTGCAGGACAACGTTTACAAGGCTACGACCACCGCGGAATTCGGCCAAACGTGCTTCGACCTCGATCTCAGAGGCTTGCCAACGCTGTGCGTTCGTCTGGACCAGTTGAAAGTGTGTTGTGGTTTTGGCAACAGCTTCACTCAATTGACTGATTAGCAATCGTTCTGCTTCACGCAAGAAGTTCTTCTCACGCAATAGCATCAATTGAGACCCGCGGATTCGTGCGAGCTCGCGACGCAACCCGATGGCTGGAAGACTGACGTCCAATCGTATTTGGCTCTCTTGGAAATCACCACTTGTTATGCCACCAAGTGCACTACTGCCTGGAGCCGGGAATGGATCGCGTCGCGTTGGTGGACCGAGAGTGTCACCGACGCCAACCCACCGGTAAAGCAAGGTGAGGTCGACCTGTGGCAATACCTGATTCTTTGACGTTATCAATTCCAGTTCACGTTGCTTCAGACGAGACTTGCTTCTGCGAAGTTCTGGGCTCAAGTACAAAAGTTGTGCGACCGATTCGTCCCAATCAAATTCGACTCGTGCTGTTACTGGTTCATCGATTGGTCGAATCAACCGCCCATCAGTGGCGGTCAAACCCATCATTTCGCGTAGTACCCGTTCACGACCATAGACTCCAAACCGGTCGTCACCTGGCAGGTCGGAACCCGCGAGTGCTGATTCCATTTGGCCACGGAATTGAAAATACTGCTCACGTGCTTGAGCTAGTTCCTGTTGATTTCCATTGCCATTGTCAAAGTTTGCTTTGGCATGTCGAGCCGTCGCCATTGCACTGTTACGAGCAATGATCGTCGTTGAAACATTTCGATAGGCAACATACAGATCCCAGTAGGCGACTTCGATATCGCGAACCAAGTTTCGGACTTGGATTTCAGTATCAGTGACCGAAATGTCTTCGTTGATGCTTGCCAATACAAGTGGAATTCGATTTACCAGTGCACCGCGTCCACGCATCAGCGGGTGGGTGATTTGTGCTTCCAAGATCGCTGTCCAATCACTTGGAACGGCTCGCGACTGTGCACTAATGGGAGTATTGTTTCGGCTGTAAAGGACTTGTTCACGCCAGGTCACAATGCCGCCAGTTGCCAATCGTTTACTTAGCGTAGCTTGTTGCTGGATGGTGCGAGATGTTTGAAACTGTGGGTTGATGATGTTTAGACCGCCAACGTTCTGGGGTCGGTCACCATTGTTCAAGTTAAAGAATCCACTGGCGACAGCATCAAATTCGGCCAGAGCATCTTCCACGCCACCGACCTGGTTAGCACGTTGAACGCCGCGAGGAATGATACGGTTTCCGTTTCCGTCGACGGTCTGGGAAATCCCTTGTGTGGTTGTTTGTTGAATCGCTGTATCGTAAACGCTGCCAAACTGCTCGGGTGCTCCACTGGTAAACTGAGCAGCGATGTTCTGACGAAACGGAGCATTGCCACCTGTGGTCATAAAGAACTTGGCGTTGTTCAGTGCAATGTTGACACACTCTTCCAACGACATGTCCCAGAACTGGTAGTCGTGGTTTCCGATTGACAGTGGACGCAACGCACCAACGGCTTCAGGCAGACTCTCGACTTCCGAATCGGGATAATCAATACCCACCGCCTGGTCTAGATAATGCTCCAGGTTCGGTGATTCTTTCAAGAAGTACGGTTGTGTTTGCGCACAGCCAGTCGCCAACAGGACCATCATCCCGATTTGAAGATAAGCTGTAATGCGAAACAAAGAGCGATTCATGCTCAAGGCTTCCCTAAAATTGCCAATAATGTGAAACCACTGAGTTGCGGTTGCACACGCCTGACGACTGGAAAGCCCCCCTTTCAAGGCCTCTTGTTGCCAAGAGTCCTTGCCCAAGGTGTGTTATCGGTGGTTAGCCAGGCAGACTTTGACGGTTCTGCCGAATTTTCTAAAGAAGTACCGCGAACGTGGAATTCGCCGAAGGAAACACTCGTGAAACTAAAGTAGCTCGGCCGTGCCTGGCCGAGACATATTCGGTTTCCATCTAAAAGTGATTCGCCCTGGTTGGGCTTTAGCCAGGAATTCGGCCTGAAGGCACTACGAACACAAGCCACCAGTAGTGACCGTTTCTCTAACGTGGTATTGCCAGCGCTGGTCCGCCTACGCTCCGACTAAATCAATAATCGCTCAACAAGTTCTGGCTGGACGTGGACAATCATTCACTTCTGTCAGCCACAATCGCCCAATCTCCGATCGCCTTTGTGCTCGTCCAATGGAACTGATCTCTACTGATGCACTTACCCGATCTGGACATCTGCTTTTTTGCTGCTTTGATCGATGAAGGTGTTGCAATCATTGACGCGTTGAGTCGATATATAGGTAACCACCGCGACTCTATAAGGCTACGAGAGACGCGTTTGGGATTTGTACTGGGTCTTGTTATTGGGATCATGGCGTGTCGCAAAACAGAGAGCAAATTTGGATCGATCTCTTTGCTGCTCAAAAATCCGCTCGCATAGCGAATGAACAGTTACCGGCAATACTGGATGCCATCAAGGATGATTCTGACAAGCGATTGAGTCAGGTTCTGGTAGATCTTGGCATTGCAAAACCACAAGAACTCGACGCGATCGACGAATCTGGTCAGATGTTCAGCGAGCATTTGTCTCGACTTGAATCGCAGTTCAGCGAAGACGAGCACTCGAGGGCTGATCTTGAAGAGTTCGAAACGTTCATGGAATCGCCATCCGGCATCACGCCTAGTGGCGACGGCTCCGTCAGTGAGCTTGGCTCCAGAGGGCACGTTTCATCAGGGCCGGGAGGCCAACGTTTTCAGAAAGAGAAACCACATGCGGAAGGCGGCCTTGGACGCGTTTGGGTGGCGTCGGATACTGAACTGAATCGTACGGTTGCATTAAAAGAAATCCAGCCGACCCACGCAGACGACCCAAATTGCCGTTTGCGATTTGTCCAAGAAGCGGAGATCACAGGTTCACTTGAACACCCAGGAATCGTGCCTGTTTACGGTTTGGGATCCAACACCGATGGGCGTCCCTACTATGCGATGCGACTGATTGATGGCAAGACTCTTAAGCAAGCAATCGACGAGCTGTTTCGAAAGAGTCCGCCTAGACCTTTTCGGGACGTCAAATGGATCCAAGAATTCCGCAAAGTCTTAATGCGATTTCTGCAAGTATGCAACGCGATCGAGTACGCGCATTCTCGAAACGTAATCCACCGTGACATCAAACCCAGCAACATCATGCTGGGCGCTTATGGTGAAACACTCGTCGTGGACTGGGGCTTGGCCAAATCACTTTTAAGGGAATCCGTCGGTGAACCAGAAACCGCTGGCCCAACAAAAACGCTGAGCGGAAATTCGGCGCTCAGCGTACTTGGGTCAGCCGTTGGGACTCCCGCGTACATGAGTTACGAACAGGCAACGGGAGGAGTCCCAAATTCCGTTGGTCCAAAAAGCGATGTCTATAGCCTTGGCGCTACGCTGTACCACCTGCTGACCGGGCTCGCGCCGATGCAGACTTCAGGGACACATATCGATTTAGCAAAAATCAAAGAAGTCGCTGAACAATCAGTTTTGAATATGAGACCGGATGTGCCTAAGCCGCTGGCATCGATTTGCGATCACGCCATGGCACTTGAACCCAGCGATCGCTACGAATCGGCTGGCGAAATTGCTGATGACATCGAAAACTGGATGAACGATTCGGTCGTGAGTTCCTACAAGGAGTCCTTGATCGAACGAACCGCGCGATGGTGTCGTTCTCACCAAACCATCTTTGCCACGGCAGCAGTGAGTTGCGTGCTCGTTATCGCTGCGACTGCCGGTGCTTTTGTGCTTCGCAGGAACCATCAATTCGATCTGAACAACGAAAAACAACAACGCGATCAAATTGCTCAAAGCCACCGTCAGCAAGTACTCGCTGCGGCAACTGCCTCCGAAGCGTCGGCTCTGGCCGAAGTGCGGAATGGT
Organism: uncultured Pirellulaceae bacterium; assembly: GCA_964398215.1. Classification (GTDB taxonomy): domain Bacteria; phylum Planctomycetota; class Planctomycetia; order Pirellulales; family Pirellulaceae; genus CAYNNP01. Next base: position 8,162 of record CAYNNP010000162.1, read on the forward strand.
CGATTCGAAGCGGCGCTGGAATTTCTTGATCAAGCAATCGATCACCTTGAACAAGAGGAAGACACCGATGCGATACTTCAGGGATTGGCAAGTCGGCGTGAGCGGACTGGGCGTTTGGTAGATTTTTACAGAATGATGGATGAAGCACAGGATGCGACGTACCTTGAGAGCAGTCGTCGCGCGAGTACCCTGTTTCAGCTTGCCCTTGACCGGTTGGGAGTCTTTCAGCAGCTTGAGTGGTGGAACGCGTTGCCATCAGATGATTTGAGTGTTCAGCAACTTGGCAAGCTACGTGAAGACGCGTACTCGATCATGTACCTGCTGGTGTCGCTACGCTTGAAGGAAACATTGCCGGCAAAATACGAAATCAGCGACTTCTTGAGTCTCGCGTACGATGCCAAAGGATCGAATTCTGCATCCACAGTGTTGTTTGATTTGATGGACGCGTTTCGAGAATCGCAGGGGGCCAAAATCGGTCGTGATTTTGCTCAGAATCGATTGAATACTTTGCAGCAAGTTGCAAGCGGTTTCCTACTGAATAAACAAGCCATAGAGTGGGAACCAAAAAACGCATCGGACCTATACATCATGGGCAGCGCATTGACCTACTTTTCCACGTCCGACAAAACCACTCAAGATCGATTCGAAACGGTGCTGGGAATCAAAGACGCAGGCAAAGTTGCCCACGGTATGCTTTCACAAGCCGCAGAGCTGCGCCCTGATCACTACTACACCCAAATGATGATCGCCAGTGCTCAGTTAGAACGTGGCAAGTACGAAAACGCCTATCGCAGCTACACAAGCGCGATCGCACTACGAAAGGATCACTTTGCTGCCTATCATTGGCGTGGTCGAGGGGCACTGAACAAAGCCATCGAGCTCAAACCAGATACTCCTGGTCGCACGCTGTTTTTGCAAAAAGCAGAGCGGGACATTGAGCGAGCAATCGATGCGAACCCAAGAAGCATGGATGCTCATCGTTTACTTGGCGATGCCCTTTCTTGGTCGATGCAAGATACACG
>CAYNNP010000162.1:9283-14968 GCA_964398215.1 uncultured Pirellulaceae bacterium
TGGATGCTCATCGTTTACTTGGCGATGCCCTTTCTTGGTCGATGCAAGATACACGCGAAGTCGTTCCCCACTATGTTCGGGCCTTGATGTGCGCCGAACCCCTTGATCGGATTCGTGACGCGGGTGTCGAAGGTTCACGCCGCGCAAGCATTCAATCGATGCGAAATTGGCTTGAAGCCGTCGCCAAGGCCGAGTCCAAAGCTGAGTCCGATCCGCTTCGCTACGTCGCTTGCCTTGCTTGGTGTGAACTGCTGTTGAATCAAATGCCCGCAGCAAAAGCCGCCACTCAACGTGCTTTCGAAATTGGATTTGATCCGATCGCGGCTTATGTCGTTGCGGAACTTGCGATGACTGACGGCCAAAATGAGGTCGTTGCAAAAATGCTGGACAAGATCGAAGTCGAAATGCCCGATTGGTATCAAGCTCACGAGTTGCGTGGACGCCTAGCAGAATCGCAAAATGATTGGGATGCTGCCAAGTCTGCTTATGCCGTAGCAATGACAAATGCAAATTCACGTTGGAAATCCCTTGCTGCGGCCAAGGGACTTTGCAGAATTGCCATTCGCCAACGCGACGAGGCAACGGCAACGAAAATGTTTTTGCGAGCCAAACAGGTTGACCCCGCCGAAGAATTTTCAGAAATCCATGCGTTGCTAGAACAACATCCACTTGGTCGCACTGGCGAGGTGGTCGACCGCCATCGGCAAATGACTGTTCCCATATCAGCGTTAGCCTCCACCGATCCAGTCATCCATCCAGCACTCATGAACGGTGGGTTTGAACTTGGGCGCGCAAGGTATTGGGGTGATACATTGGACAAAATTGACGAACCAGCTTGGGCGCGAACAGGAGGGTCGAGAGCTTTGGCCAACACGTCGGCAGTGTCCCATTCGGGCAACCTGTCACTTCACGTTTCCAACGCTGCTGTAGAAGAAAAAGGTGTTTCTGCACAGCTTCGGCAAACATTTCCAATTGTCAAAAATCAACGCTACAAACTAAATTTTTGGTGCAAGTCGGATGGCTGCGAAAAAGGCAGTCTGATCGTTCGCGTGAACAATAAAACAGTTGCCACTGCCGATCAAGGAAAGTACGACTGGAAACTTCATGCAAAAGTGTTCACGTGCGAAACGGATTCTGCGACACTCAGAATCATTTGCAAAGGAAAGTGCGATTTGTATTTGGATGATCTGATCGTTGTTCGGCAAGATCAATGATACGATTGTTCTAGCAACACCGCTCAGTCGCCCAAGCGATGCCTTGTTTTGCGTCAACGAACTCGCTTTTGGCGGACCCCAATGAACACCCAGCGATGCTGTTAAACAAACCTTGGATATGTCATGACATCGCTTGATATACGTCTCTACCGAAATCGTGAACTTTGCTATTCGTCAACCTTCGACAGCGCAGTTGAATTGGGGCGTCAACGACAAGGCGAATCTGGCCCCTTTTATTTCGACGAACAGCAGCGTCGTTTAATCATCTCGCCAGCCGGCGAACAACTCATTTCGCGCAGTCATTTGTTGATCGAGCCGTTGACAGGTACCGACGTACCGAAGATCAAAGTCACCAATTTGAGCAGAAAGCGATCATGCCACATTGAAGTCCACGGCAAACTTGGCCCCGAACAATCCGCCGAACTTGCTGTTCCCGTGTTAATCTCATTCGAGCACTTTGCCGTGCGGGTCGAACAATCAACGACTGAGCATTGGCAATTAAAGAGCTTGGGGCAACCTACACTCGCGCCGGGCTCATTGATTTCCTACGACTCTACTGAACAACAAGTTCAGCGCACGCTGCTGGAATCAACAGGTGCGTCAGAGTATCGAGCCGCAGATGTGATGAAATGGTTGACCGAAACAATGCGTGTATTGCATCATGCCGCTGGCGAAGGCGACTACCTGGCTCAAGCCGTTCGTGCTATCGATAGAATCATCGGTTTGACGACGGTTGCCGCACTAAAATACGAGGATTCGCAGTGGCGCATCGTTGCATCAAACGCGTCTGTCCCAGGCAACGCTGACTCTCAGGCTCCAAGCCAAACGATTCTGCAAGAATTACTGCGCACCAAGCGGACGATATTTCAGGTCCCCAACGTCATCAATTCTTCGCAAAGCCTGCAAGGGGTCAAGGCGTTAGTCGCTTCTCCGATATTGGACGCCAACGGAAATATAATCGGCGCCCTTTACGGTGCCAGATACAGCGAAGGCCAGGCGCCCGAAATCACTGAACTTGAAGCAACACTCGTCGAGGTCGTTGCATGCAGCGCAGCGGCAGGAATTGCTCGAGAAGTCCAGCAACAAAAAGCGATGGAGGCGAGAATTCAGTTCGAGCAGTTCTTTACGCCACAATTGGCGCGAGAACTGGAGTCGAACCCAGATCTTTTGGACGCCCAAGAAGCCGATGTTAGTATCATGTTTTGTGACATCATTGGCTTCAGTTCCATCAGCCAACATATCGGGCCTCAGGCAACGATGCACTGGATCACTGATGTCATGGGACATTTGTCTGACGTTGTACTCAAACACGATGGTGTCGTTGTCGATTATATCGGTGACGAATTGCTGGCCATGTGGGGCGCTCCGAAACCACAGGCGGATCACGCGAAGCGCGCGGTTGATGCTTCGCTTGACCTGATGCAAATTCGAACCGCAATCGATTCGATTTGGCAGTCACGCCTCAATGCAAAAACGGACCTTCGGATTGGGATTTGTTCAGGCAAAGCTAGCGTTGGAAACACAGGTTCGCGGCGAAGGCTGAAATACGGACCACTTGGCAACACAGTGAACCTAGCCAGCCGATTGCAGAGCGCTGCAAAGTACTTTTCAGTCGGGCAATTGATCGGCAGCGCGACAGCGCTAGCCATCGCCGATCACAGCGGCGTCTCAACGCGGCCGCTGGGGAAAACAAAACTGGTCAATATCGCGACTCCCGTTGACGTGTTTGAACTGTCAATCGATTCGGATCAGCAGACAAGCTTGTCAAATGCATATCATGAACTTTTCGATCTCGTCGCAGCAAAAGAAAACCCATCCACCTTGCTGAAAAATATCGCCAGCGAATTTCCCGAAGACGTCCCAACAAAAAAACTACTCGCCCGAATCAACCAAGGTTTGGCAATTGAAGAATCATGCGTTTGGGATATTCAAGACAAATAGGAAGTCAAAAGCAGTAGTAGTGATTTGAAGTAGCGTGTTTTGTAGGCCGGACCGAGCAAACGCTGCAATTGCCAGAACCTTCGAAATCAAGATACACGGTCATTCGTGGTGTAGTCTTGGCGGCACATTAGAGGCGTTTGCACTGTTCCGGCACGCAATACGTCCTCGGTCTGGCCAACGGCTCAAACTTCATCCAGCCCCAAGTGTTTGTAGGCGAAACAGCAAATCGAATTCTTGTTGTCGGTATCGGCACAGCAGGAAATGCTGTCTATTAATTGCGGTCCGGTTGTTCTGGGTATATGAATTCTCCGCCACCACTGTGAAATATCGGCGTTTGCTGACCGGTGAAAACTAATTCAGTTGGATCGAATGAGTCGACGATCAAGAAGGTCTTTTTTGGGCTTTTCACTCCAATGAAAGTGGGACACGGATGTTTCCTTTTCAGAAATACATTGCAGCTACAACGTTCGCTGTGGTCTTTGCGTTCGCTGTGACGGGTTCGGCACAAGTTGTCGATGACGTGGGACAGTGGAACGCGATATTGACGCAAGGAAAACTTGGTCAGAGCAGTGATAGTCGGTTGAAGTGGTGGTTTGATAGTCATCTGCGATTCACCGAAGATGCCGATGGATTCAACCAGAGCATCATTCGACCCGGAATCGGCTGGGGGCTAGGTGAAAACTCTGCACTGTGGGCCGGTTACGGATGGATCCGCACATCACCATTGAGCGGCGAAGATTTCGACGAACATCGAATCTGGGAGCAATGGACATGGTCAAAGAAGATGGAGCCATTCAAAATTGCGACACGTTCGCGTTTTGAGCAACGGTTTGTAGAGACTGGCGACGACACGGGCCTTCGTTGGCGGCAGTTTTTCCGAATTCAAAAATCTCTGCCAACAAATATACCACTGACACTGGTTTGCTGGGATGAGATCTTTTTTGCGCTGAACGATACCGATTGGGGACAAAACGCCGGCTTCGACCAGAACCGCGTATTCGTCGGATTCGGCGTCCAACGATGCAAGCACAGCAAATGGCGCACCGAGATCGGGTACTTGCACCAAGCAATCAACCAAGATGGCCCAACCAACCGCGCCAATCACATTCTATCAATCAACCTGTTTCGCAATCCGTGACCAATCACTGTGTCGCCAGGTTGAAGTTTGTAGCACCGCCTTTAGGCGGAATGAGGCGAAGAACACTCCTCAGGTCGAATCGCGCTGAACGCCTTAGCACAATTTTCGCAATTTTTAAACGGTTTGGTTGAGCGGGCGAATCCTGGCTGAAGTCACCTACTCTAGTTCAGTTTGGCTGTTCGCACACTCGATTTTCATACGGAGACGGATGTGAACGATGATTCCGTGGTCTACTTCAACAACTGTCGCAATCGTGATCATGTAGCTCATTACGGTGACGGTGCCTTCTACGATCTTGGAACGACTGGCCTGCAGGCGTCCAAAGCAAACGATCTACCAGTTGGCCAAGATTGTGTTGTTGCAACGACGGAAGTAAAGGCGACTAAAGAAATTCGCTTCACCTGGTTCACCCTGACTGCTGAGAAGCCTCTTCAGGACCTCGATGGGAATTTGAACCGCGTTTTTTTGGCAACATGCTCCACAGTGAAGTTCTTACCAAATCTCGCGCCGCTAAATCAAAACGCTATGGAGCCTTCTTTACGTATACCGGAAAATTCAAGCGACAATCAGTTGCGTTCGGGAGTGTGGAAGCCCTGCGAAAAGCCGCGTTAAATAAGCTCGCCGTGCCTCTGACCCAACTGAAGTGTCTATCCCTGCAGAATCCCTGATAGAGGGAGCAACCAGAAAAGTTACGGTCAACGCCTATGAGAGGAGCGCCAGTGCGCGTGCGTTGTGCTTGGAGCACTTTGGGTATCGCTGTGCGATTTGCGACATGTCTTTTGAAGATACGTACGGAACGGAGGCCGCTGGATTCATTCATGTTCATCACCGAAAGAAACTTAGCTCGATAAAGCAAGCTTACAAAGTAAGGCCGAAACAGGATTTAGTCCCTGTTTGCCCGAACTGTCACGCTGATCCATCTGCATGGCGAAAATCGCTCGATCAAAGAAGTTCAAAAGATGATGAAATCCGCGAGGAGCAGTGGCAAGGCTTAATTGCGTACATACGTCACGTAGAACGGCTTACATGCTTGCTTCTCTTGCAGGCGATGGTTACCGCGAACGCATCTTTTGTGTCGATTCGCTGAAATATATCAACCCCCCGGTCTAGCATGATCTTCCAAGCAGTCGGTTTCGATTGTCTGCCAAGAATGAAGGTCTCACCTTGCGCGCCTAGCAGCGTATCGAAGGGAGATCCGTTGGGCATGTCTACTCGCTTGAATGATGGTGTGCAGCGGATTTTGAGGTGTCGTTGTGAACGATCGCCTCCATCAGCGTGTATGGCAGGGCATCAGGATTTGGCTTGAGGTCTGAATCCTTGGCTAGTGAATCAAGTGAGCCAGACTTTCATTTGTCTTATTAGAACTTGTGCACGTATCGCAGTGTCATCCGA
>CAYNNP010000163.1:0-14959 GCA_964398215.1 uncultured Pirellulaceae bacterium
GGCGTCAGCCCAAGGTTGGTGAAACACAAAATTCATTTCGTTTTTCAGATTCCAAAAAGCGCAACTCCAAAACTCACGCCATGGGCTAGGGTGTTGCCCTCTCGCCTTTTCTGGTGAACGACAAGGCGCCTAGCGTGGGCTAATTGCACAGAAACCGAACGCGACAAAAACGGCGGCTATCGCCGTGCCGCTCACAAAACCAAAAACTCACCCGCTGCGCAGGAGGGTGAAGAAAAATCGCAACTCCAAAACGAACGCATCGGCTTAGGCCCGATTGCTACTTTCGCCCAGCATGACGGCTGATCCGATCAAGTGAGCCAAACGCAGCGCTTCGGGAACTTTCCCATTGTCGGTTAACCGTTGCAGTGATTTCGCAATGATCTCAGGTTCTTCACCAACGCATTGAAATGTCCATCCATCAAGCTGATGGACTTCGCCAGCCGCCTGGGTGCACCGCCAACGCTCCTCTGCATCATCGAACTTGTTGACCACGTGCTCGAATCGTTCCATGTTTGGTGGCCGGCGCATGACGGCAACAATCGGCAGGTTCAGTCGATCGTGTAGCTGCGATAGGTCGACGACGTTGCAACCACCAAACGTGATCCCATCCAGCAAAACCAAGTGCAACTGGGGAAAGAACTTTGACTCACCAAGCAAGCTGGCAATCTTGTCAGTAGCATCCGTGCCGTCTTTCTCCAGGTCACCCCAAAGCATGCCCTCGAATCGTGTGCCACCACAAACAATCGCGGAAAAGTAAACCTTGCTGCCTCGTGACTTGTCAGCGTAGTGAGCATCATCAACACCAGCGACGCGAATCGTACGATGGGTCTGTAGCATTTTGGCAAGGTTCATGGTTTGGCAATCTAAACTCCTACCGCCGGCAAACCGGGGACTTGTTTGATGATTTCCTTTAACAGCTGTTGCGGTTCCAATGTTCCATCAACCAACACGACGTGCTTTTCGTTTTCAGATGGTCGTTCCGAGTCAGCTAACTGAGAATCAATCATTTCTGGCCCAAATGGATGGTTCGTTTCGCGCTGGCGTTTTTCGGCACGAGCACGCAACACCTCGGCTGGCACATCCAACCAAACGATCCACAAATCGCCCATGCCAATCTGAGAGCCCAGGTCGACCATAAGTTCGCGAAAACTACGCTTGAGAGCAGAACATGTCAAAACTATTTCCATGTGCTGCAGTGCAGCAAACAACAATCCGCCCGCGATCGCGTTGAACCATTCCGATTCGCGGTAATCATCCGTCATTGGAATGCTTTGCTTTCGGGCACGCTCCATCACGCGGTGCAAGTGAAACAAATCGCCCTCGACAAAACTGTACCGCAACATGCCAGCGGCGTAAGCAGCGAAACTAGTCTTGCCAGTGCAAGCCGGACCAGCGATCACGAGCTCTGTGCAAGGAACGTTTCCAGATTGATACATTCGCCGCCGGGAATCCAAAATCAGATTGTCCAGCAGCAGTTCTGATTGACCACGATCGTGCGTGTTTTCGTCTTTACTCATCGTTTTAGTTGCTCCGCTCAGCGACACAAGGATTCGTCAATGAGCCGATGCCATCGATCTGCACGGTGCATTCGTCTCCAGGCTTCAAGAAAACAGGTGGTTTCCTCGCTACGCCAACACCAGGTGGCGTTCCGGTATAGATTACATCGCCAGGACTTAGCGTTGTCACCTGGCTGAGGTGGGCGATCAACACTGGAATATCAAAAATCAGCTGACTCGTCGTACTGTCTTGAACAACTTCACCATTCAGGCGCATTCGGACTCGCACATTCGATGGATCTGGCAGCTCTGACTTCGTCACCACACAAGGCCCCAACGGCGCGAAGGTATCGAACGTCTTGCCAAGCAACCATTGACCACCCGGTCGCCCCGTCTGCCAGTCGCGAGCCGAAACATCATGGCCACACGTGTACCCAAAAACATGATCCATCGCTGCGTCGACCGATACATTCTTTGCCGTCTTTCCAATCACCACCACAAACTCAGCCTCATAGTCCACTCGATCCGAGACACTAGGCAACTGGATCGCCTCGCCATGGCCAACGACCGCAGAACTGAATTTGCAGAACACGACAGGTTCGGTTGGAATTTCCGCCCCGGTCTCGATCGCATGATCACGGTAGTTCACTCCAATACAGATGACTTTGTCCGGCGTCGGAATCGGCGGCAACAATACGTCGGGAGCCTCACGCCATGACGATGGTTCAGCAAGTGACTGGAACCAAGCGTCATCGCGATCAAACAGTTCCAGCCCAACTGGGACATCCTGAATGATATCGGCAAGCGGACAAACTTTTCCATCACGATAAAGTGCGTACTGTGGTTGCCCGTCTGGGCCAAGGATTCTGCAGATCGCCATCAACTAACTCCGAATCGACGATATCAACGTTCGTAAGCGTCCATTGTGACGCAACAACGTCGGCCTTAACAGGCACGCAAGAATCTCGCCGTTCCGTTGCCAATCGGGTTGCTGTTTGGCTATAGGTTTCTACCTGACATCGCTTACAGTGCAGAACCCAGCGATGGCTCAGGTTGCCACAAATACAGAAACTTTGGCAAGTCACTGCGGTCCAATCCGGGTATTTTGATCGACAGCAAGCCTGGCGATGATATCTCGTTGGGAGAAATATCCAGCGCAGTATGGGCTCGGTCATTGTCACGGCGAAGCATCATGACACTGCATTCAGGACTCAAGCCAGCCAGTTTCCTTGCCACTTCAATCGCATCGTCGACATACCCAACTTGGTCAACCAAGCCTTCTTCAACCGCTTGGCTTCCGGTCAAGATTCGGCCATCGAAAAGCTTGTCGTCCGTTGCTTCAGGTCGCGAATCCTTGACCAGATCGACGAAGCGTTCATGAAAATTGTCAGCGATGCCTTGCAGCAATTCGACCTCTTCTTCTTCGATGATTCGATCCGCACTTGCAATATCGATCATCTCGCCCGATTTGATCCGCCGCAAAGCAGTACCTGCGTTGCCCATTCCATCTTGCGCATCGTACAGGTTCAGCAGCACGCCTATCCCGCCAACAACCGAAGTTGGATGAGCAACAATCACGTCCGAGTGTGACGAAAGGTAATAGGCGCCTCCGGCGTTGACTTCCATCGCGCATGTCACAACCGGAAGGTTGCGGTCGGCCTTCAGTGACTTCAATTCATGAGCCATCATGTCGGCAGCCGTGACACCACCACCAGGTGAATTGACGCGCAAAACGATGGCGGCGACCGATGGATCACGACGAATCACATTTAGTTTTTCGCGAAACAATGCGACTGGGTTTTCGCCCATGCTGACAAAACCGCCAGCGTTGCGATTGACCAGTAACCCATCTACATCTACCAAGGCAATTCGTTGCGATGAATTCCGATGACCCGAAACGTGAACCATGGAAAGACGCGAGGCTGTATTGTCAGCCTTCATCGCCATGTTCATGTCACCGTTCATTTTCATATCGCCGGACATGCTCATGTCGCCAGTCATGTTCATGTTTCCGCAAAGGTTCATCAGGCCTTTGACCATGAATGGTTTCGTTCGGCACCCTGTCAGCGCGATGCAAAACAAGAGAGTGGCAATGTACGGGAACTTTTTCATGGCAACGGATAATCAAATGAAGTCGCTTGATTGATCGCTTGCCAAAGGTCGGAAAGAGTTCTATCGTGCGATGAGTTGACGGTTTACTCAGGGTATCGGTCGTTGCATGGGCCAGAAATTTGCTAAGCTAACCAAGCACTCAGAGTTGACCTCTGTGTTGGGTCCCGTATGAATCGCACAGTTTACATTTGCTTTCAAATTAGTTTCGACACGCGTTGAGTTTCCGAAATGCCATTTTGGTCGGTAGTTATCAAGAATCTGACGCGGCGGCCGTTTCGCACAGCGTTAACCTTGCTTGCATTTGCCACAGCGATTTCGGCGGTTGTCTCGTTGTTGGGAGTGACCCGCGGATTCATGAGATCTTTTGCTGATGTCTACGAGTCACACGCGGTGGACATCGTTGTGTCACGCCAAGGGTCCGCAGACAGATTGAGTAGTTCGGTCGACGGCGCGTTCGCCGAGCAGATCGCTGCCTTGCCAGAAGTCTCCGCAGCGGCAGGGTTATTGTTCGAGACGATGTCGTTAGAAGAGGAGCAGATCTTTGGGGTACCCGCCATGGGTATCGCGCGCGGGTCCTGGCTACTAGAAGACTACAACATCGATCAAGCCGCGACTGAGGCGCCAACCGAGATGCAAGAACGCAGTGTCATGTTGGGCATCAACTTGGCGGATCGGGCTGGCAAGAAACCGGGTGACACCGTCATGCTTTTCGAGGAACCGTATTTCGTCAGCGGTGTCTTTAAAAGCTCCAGCGCATGGGAGAGCGGAGCAATGATTTTCCCGCTAGATCTGCTTCAGCAACTGACCGACCGCCACGGCCAAGTCACATACATCAACGTAGTGCTTGAAAAACCTGCTGGAACCGAAGAGGCTAAGGCAGCGGCCAAACGAATTCAATCGCTGGACGGACGGCTTCATCCGTTGGCAACCGAACAATTCGTAAGCACTGATACACGAATGCAACTGGCTTCAGGGATGGCGTGGATGACATCCATGATCGCATTGGTGATCGGAGCGATCGGGATTTTGAACACGATGATGACGAGCGTTTTGGAGCGTACGCGCGAGATCGGTATTCTTCGAGCAATCGGTTGGCCCAAACGCAGAGTCGTTTTGATGATTTTGCTGGAGTCGATCGTCGTAGCGATTCTTGCCAGCGTGACGGGGCTGGTAATGGCGTTTTTGATGACCTGGGGCTTAAGCCAATTTAGCGTGACACAAGGAATGATGAACGGCGCGATCGATGGTCAGGTCATAGTACAAGGATTTGTGCTTGCCCTTTTGATTGGCGTCTTTGGAGCATTAATCCCAGCATGGCGAGCAACCAAGATGTTGCCCACCGAAGCCTTTCGAGTTTAACGCTTAGCGGCCTCTTCCTTCTTTGCTGTTGTCCATTTCTTGCCGTCATACTTCAAGTGAATCTTTCTTGCGGGCATCACAAATTCAGTGATTTGCCAGCCAGCTTCAGTCTTCTTGGCGATGTAGTTCACTTTACCCGTGTAGAGTCCAGGCACTTTGAATTTACAGTAGCCTTTGGCACTGTTCTCCTTGACCTCACAAGTGAATTTTGTGATTCGATCAAAGTGAAGGGCGGTTACACTGGTTTGGAATAGCTTGCCAATCAGTGGGCGCATGAATTCTTTGCTCAACTCCGCCGGCCGTGGAGTCGCGTTACCATCGTAATTGAATTCCTCTAGTTGCTGCTCGGTGTCGCTAGGCTGAACTGCGGTTATCAATACGATCATTGTTAGCGGCATGTTCTCAATGTCCGAGCTTTTTGGCATTCTGCTTGACATAGCGATTTTGAGCCAGTCTTTCCGACTGATCGCGGCCGCGGTTGGAATCAACGCTTTGATCTTTTCTTTGTCATCTACTTGTTGCGAACTAGCGACAGGGACCAAGAACATTGTCGTAGCGAGGAATACAAGAGTACGCATGGATTACTTCAAGTTTGAGAGATTGAAAGGCTGAATCGGAAGTCGTGAAGACGTCGCCATGACTTCCGCTACGGGTTTGGTTTGCCGCGTCTTGAATTTAAGCGACAACAGCGTTTGTATTTTTCTCCGCTGCCACATGGGCACGGTGAATTTCTGCCGATTCGCTTTGGCCGTCTCGCAACGACCTTCGACAACGATGAACGTGTGTTTTGACGATACATCTTCTCCAGCATAGCGTAAGTATCTGGATCTTTTTTGGCCAAAATTTCAGGGGCTTCAAAGAAGTACTCCGACAGTACGGCAAAGTACTCGGCTTCGTTGGTAAACGCATAATCATCAATATGATCGTTCTCGCCTGGCCGTTTCAACTCTTTGCCGACCCACTGAATCCATGGCCGCACGACATCGCTGGGAACACCAACCGGAATTCCATCCACGCTCCCATCAGCTTTATCAACCAAGTGTGCGAATTCATGAATGCCAACATTTCGTTTGTCTTTTGGATTGGCAAACCCTGCCACTAAATCCGGCTTGGACAAAATCATGATCCCACTCAGATGGTTCACGCCAATCATGCCCAAGGTGTTGTGATCGTCTCCCTCGCCGCTTTGAAATTCGTCATTGAACCGTCCAGGATATATCAACACTTCGCCCAGCTGACTGTATTCCCATTGGTCAAAACCAAAGATAGGAATCACCGCGCTGGCAGCCACCAAAACGCGTGTCAGCTCGTCTACCTCCGTCTTGACACCCGTCAGTGGGACTTCGTCCAAAAATACTTTCACAAGGTTGCGAAAACGATCCTGTTTCGACGGATCCAACGTACGAAAGAATGAGACGTGCGACTGCAGGCCGCTCTCCCATTCAGCAGGAAAGTCCATCGCGACGACCTTGATTCTTCGCAGCGTCTTACGTCGCATATACCAGTAGACGCCATACGCAAGCGGTAACGCCAGCAATATCATTGGCTTGAAATAGCCGATGGCGAAAATTGCAACTGCAATCGTAAGTGATACGGTTGTCGCAAGCACGCGATTGCTGCGATTCAATTCGGGGGTGACCAACATCGATCAATCAACTAAACAGTGTGGAGGCTTCGTACATTTCATTTCGATTGGATCCGCATGCCAAAGTTCGTGGCGATTTCAGATACTCACGGATGCCATCGTCAGCTTAACTTACCAGCTGGCGACGTGCTGTTGCATGCTGGTGATGTCTGCAACAAAGGAGACCGTGAGCAAGCGAATGACTTTTTCACTTGGCTGCAAGAACAACCATTCGAACACAAGGTTATCATCTGGGGCAATCATGATTTTGATCTTCAATCAAACGAGTGCCTGTTTCCAAAATCAAACCCTCCTGGTGTCCTGTGCCTGAACGAAACGGAAACCACGATCGAGGGAATTCGAATATTCGGAGTCCCAACTGACGCGGTAAAAAGCGGCGAAAATTGGTCTCTCGTACCCAATGATATCGACATTCTGCTCACACACCGGCCGGCCCGCAACACCTTGGACCGTTCGCGTTTGCGCGGTCACCAAGGCAGTCGTGGCCTGCAAAGAGAGTTTGCCCGCATCCGCCCACGCATTCATGTGTTTGGACACATTCATCGAAGTTATGGCACGATCGCTAACGAACACGGCATGTCCTTGAACGCTTCTCTGTGGCGTTCTAAAGATCAATGTTTGGTAAATGAACCAGTCGTATTCGAGCTCGAAAAACGATGACAAATAATGTTGCCAAGCGAACGCTCGACTCAGTCATTACAACTAGTGATTTGTGCTGAACTCTCGACTTGTCGTGAGCCCCCAAACGAAATCTTCCATGAATTCCTGGCGCTGCTCATCGGCTAGTCTTGCTATGGCGGTTTTCCAGTAGTCCATTTCGCGTGCGTTGGGTTTGCGACTATACGCAACAACGTAAAAGTGCTGGATGATTTGCTCAAGCGATTGCTTCATGCCAAGCTGTTTACTCAAGCGACTTTCGTCAGCTGCGATCCGAGAATTCAAAAGTGCACCATTCATTAGATGCAGCTTTTGCGGCAAGCCACCAACACCGGCTGGCGCGGATTCACACGATTCCTCTCGTCCACAACGTCCTAATACATCCAGCGTTCTAGATGGCGTTCTTGGATTCACAAGAGTCACGGCACGCGTACCGCTGGGAGTGCCCGCATAACTTTCAGGCACGCCAAGAACATCACTTATCGCATCGGCCAACACCTCGGCATCCAACGGGCGCCATATAGCGTGAGAGTAAAACTGCTGATCATCACGGTTCGTTGCCGTCGTAGCGGAGCTTCGCGAATAAGCTTCGCTGCTGACAATCAGTCGCAGAGTCCGGCGTATGTCGTAGCCGTTTTCTTGAAAGTCATTCGCTAGCTGATCCAAAAGATCGGGATGAGTCGCTGGGTTGGTCGCTCGAAAATCGTCCGCTGGTTCCACCAACCCCCGTCCCATCATGCTCTTCCAAAACCGATTGACCATCGCTTTGGCAAAATACGGATTACTAGAATCCGTCAACCAATCGGCCAAAGCTTCCTGAACCTCGGAATCGCCTTTTAAAAATCGCTGACCAGGAATTCTTGGTATGGCTGGTTCCAGCGTCGCAGGGTGAATCACCTCGCCTTTCGGTTTGCGTTTGACCACACGGCCTACATCAACTTTCGCAAAAATTGCGGCCAAGCCATGGTAGTCATCTTGGGTCCAACGATCGAGCGGATGATTGTGGCAATTTGCACATCGCAATCGACTGCCCATAAAGAGCTCACTCACAAACTCAGCTTGCTTGCGCGGATCGGATCCCGTTCTGTAAAAGTTCGCGGGGCCAAACTCCGTCGTGTCGCCCGTTGCCAAAATCAGTGTTCGCGCCATTTGGTCAAACGGCGTTCCCTTGCGAACCTGTTCTTTTAGCCATCCGTGATAGGCAAGCAGCGAAGCGTCGGTTGCCGTTGCTCGAGGCCCTGTCGGTTTGATTCGCAGCCAAGTCGCGAGTTTTAGCGACCAATAATCTACAAATTCATTCGATTCCAGCAGCCGATCAACTATCGCTGATCGCAGAATCGAGGATTCTTGTTTTGAAGAAACTACCTTTTCAAATTCTTCAATCGTCGGCAATCGTCCCGCTAAATCGAGCGTGACGCGGCGCAAAAACGCTGCGTCGTCGATGTCACCCGATGACGGTAAACGAAGCCGAAAGAGTGATCTCTGAATGCATTGGTCAATGAAGTTTGACGTCGACGAAACCGACTTTGCAATCGGTTCGTCCGAGAGCGGCACCAGCAATTCGATCGGAACGACTTGGTCCAGATAACGAGCGACCACAACGTGCCGACCACGACGACTGGCGACCGCCGTGTTGCTGCTAGAATCGATTTCGATCGCCGAGTCATCCTCCGCAGAAAAGATCGTCCACTCGGTCACATCTCGCGAAGTGCCATCGGAGTACAAAGCCGTGGTCTGAAAGCGAACACGTTGGCCCACCGCATCCAAGACTTTCGTTTTGGGTTGCACATCAATCCGTTCAAGTTGCCGCTCCGATTCGTTGGCTGCACCCTGCTTGATCCAATTGGCAATCAAATTCGCAGCAGGCGAATCTTCATCAAAAATCAATCCGCCTTCGTGTTCAATGCCCTGCGTTGGCTTTAGAAACACCAAGCTGTCGACTGGGTTCGCAAGATTGATTCGCCGGCCGTTCAACTGCCGAACAATGGCGTCATAATCCAATTTTGGATTTCCGCCGTACAAAGAAAGCTTGAACCCTCCGCGGCCGAGTGCTGCACCGTGACAAGCACCCGCGTTACAGCCAGACTTTGTCAAAACAGGAATCAAATCGTTGCGAAAATCGACCGTGTCCGCAATCACACCATGCGAACCAAGTAGACAAAGAACGCAGGCCAATGCGAAACGAGGTGACAACGAGAGGCGTATCAAAGAGAACACTATTGCAGCGCCTTTCGAATTTTGATCTGTGATTCCTTGGGCAAACTTAAAAACTTTTCGCTCGCCAATGCCGCTTCAATTTCGTCGCCGGAAGCCTTTTTTCCCCAGGCAATCCAAGCTCCAACTGCCCCTTCGCTTTTCATCATTTTACCACTGTTTGCCGAGTACTTTTTGTCGGCTTTGCTCAACCAGTCGGCCAACGTTTTTCGCTCTGTCCCAATTGCCTGGGCGACCGCACCGGCCACATGAGGATCGATCTCAAAGACGTGTTGGCCAAAAGCAAAGTTATGCAAAACCTTGCCACTCTTTCCCAAGATGATCGTCACAGGAACCTTGCGGTTCAGGCCGTAATTCCCGGGTCCATCACGACCATTCTTTGAATAGCTAGAGACCAGAGAATCGGGCAAGTAATTGTCGACAGCCTCGATTTGTTTCTCCAAAACTGCAGGATCGTCTCCAAAGTAGACCAACGAAAACTGCATATTGGAACTTGAGTTGGCACGAACAGCTTCCGACAACTTGCCCAGAAAGTACGTTGTTTTCCCTCCCAGTTCGCTTCCATCAATCAGCGCTAACAATACGGGGTCGTCGCCTGCAGTTTGAATTGGGTCAAACTCTTTCCCATCGTTCTTGCCACCCACTCCAACGACCGTCAACGCAGGCAGTCGTTCGCCAGTCTGCGGTCCCGAATACAAACGTTCGCCACCTGAAGAATTGAATTCAGCAGGGTCTTTCACCACAGCAAGATTCTGATACTTATCCGACTTCATTTTGGCGCCGTCGGTTTTCGATGGCTTTGCTTTGTCACCCTGCATCGCCTGTGGTTCTTCGCCACTTGAGCTCGCGGCTCGGTAAAGCTTGCCCGCGTCATCACGCGTGAGTGTGCCAGCGCGAACCATTTCGCCCAGCAATGCTCGGAAAGCTGCCGGCGGTTGAGTACCAGCCTTGGCCATTTGCGATGCATCTGGCTTTGACAATTCATCAAGCCACGATTTTACAACTGCCCGTTCAACTTTCAAAAGGTCAGCGATCCCACCCATCACATGGGGATCAGGATACAACATGGACTGCGGGAAAACAAAATTGTGAACAACCTTATTCCCTTTGGCCAAAATCACGGTCATCGAAATGTTGCGGTTCAATCCATAAGTTCCTGGACCGTCGCGGCCTTCGTGCGAGACTAACAGATTTGTCGTGGCTGGAAGCCGAGCGGCGATACGCGATCCAAGCGTATTCAAGGCAGTAACATCGTCGGTCAAGAACACGATTGAGAACTGAAGCTTCTTGTCTGTTTTTGACTGGATTTTGGCGATCGCGTTGGCTGAACCTAGCAGCCCGCGGACACCAGCGCCGTTGTTATCCATGAAAAACAAGATGTGAAGATCATCACCCGCTTTCTTGATCGGATCAATTTTATTTTGGTCTCCATCACCACCAAGTTCAAACGCTGTAAAACCACTTAACTGTTCGCCAGGCTGCGGCCCTGAGAAAACCGGTTGATCAGACTTTGGAAAATCGGCGGGAGCCTTGACTGCAATTTCACGAGTACGTCGACGAACTACCCGCGCTGGTTCAGCCCCGCGACGCTCCTCTTGCATTTTCGGTCGCTCTTTATCGTCATTTTGAGCCTGGACTGATGAAAAACACAGGAGCACGAGTGTGGTGAAAATCAACAAACGTTGCATGCTAGTCTCGAATTGGTGAACGTATATTCTGATCTGATATTTTGGTCGATCGTGACACCGATTGCATCATGAATCATGTAATAGATTGTAACGATAACCACAAATCATTGGCAACTTTTGACAAACACCGTTTGCATTTCAGGATTTTCGCTCCAAAACGTAAACCACATCTTCACATGTGCCATCAACCTCAATTGGAGCTTCGATCTCGTATCCAAAATCAAACGTCTCCAAGGTCTCCCAAACCTCACTGGATCGAATCAAGCGATCCATTTGCTTGGCAGTGTAACTTCGCAACACCAACACATCTTCGATTCGAAAATTGCGAGATGGACTTTGAACGTCAAACCGAATCCCAAATCGTTCAACACGTTTCTTGGAATCGCGATCAACGGTCCACATATGTGTGTCGACTGCAAGCTTCCCGCGCCGCGCAGACCAGGACTCACCTTCGCTTGGTTCAACCTCTGTCGGCGTCAAATGCACTCCCAGCAAATATAGCCCGCCGGGCCGAATTGCATTGCCCATGCAGATCAAATGATCGCGAGCCGCTTTTTCCGTCGACAAATGCCGAAAGCTGTTGATGGTATTGAAACCAACGTCATAAGGTTTGGGCACGCTGAAATTGGACATGTCGGCAACAAACGCTGATTCAGCGAACCCGTTGCGCTTGAAGCGTGCGTTGCAGAAATCGATGGCTTTGGGATTCAGGTCCAAGCCACCGACATCAAATCCTCTTTTTCCAAGCTGCGCGAGCAAGCGACCCGTACCACAGGCCGGTTCAAACATTCGCTGCGCTTTACGATCCAAAAATGTGTGCGCACAATCCATGATAAATCTCGTCTCAGCAGCGCAGTCAGCGCCAAAAACCAGATCGTAATACTTGGGGTGGTCGTAAATCGACTCGCTAACAACTTCCAACTTGAAGCTCACTCTTGAGATGTGATTATTTTATTTCGGCGGCGACAAAACCACGCTGTCTCTTAGCGAACTGGATCCAGTCCCAACGCGCGACGAAGCACACCAATTTGCCCCGCATGAATTTGTTCATGCAACGGACAGAAAAGGATGGCGCCCAGTTTGTTCGGATAGACGGCGTACGGCATATCGACCGTTTCCAACAGAACATTCATATCGACATTCGCAAGTTCGGTCTTGGCTTGCTGAAAGACCTGATTCATGCGGTCCAGCAATTGATCAGGTGATGGATTCTTTGCTGGATCAGGATTGGGCGAACTACTGCGCCCGAAAGCTTTTCGAAAACGACTTGGAATCAATTCCAAATCATCGGGCTCGCGACCGCGAATTCGAAACATCAACAACCCGTATTGGCTGACAGTCAGATGACCTACCTGCCAAGCAACATGAGTCGGTAACCCAGCAGGGATTTCAAGCCAACGGTCTTTCGGGATGGATTCCAGCAGTTCCAACGTGTATTGGCGCGCGAATTCAATTTGCCCCATCGCGGTGCGTAGAATCTGTTGAACTTCTTCAGGTGTAGACGGTGTTTCATTCATGGGTGTGATGATATCAGGTTCAACTGCCATGCGAACCCGATCACCTAGAACACTTGCTGACTGCGTCGAATTGATCTTCGCACTACCACCCGATGTCTTGTTTTACCGCACTCGATTGAATTGCAGCATCACCGGCAGGACCATCACGCGGGCGAGCGGCACTGTTAGGACGGCAAACACCAAGCACAACGCGAGCGTCGCCCGAGCATCAGGGATCAATGCCCATGATCCCAAGCCCAAAGAGCCAGCGACTAAAACCCACAGCAACAGTAATTTCAGGATGCCACTGCTGCTGACCAATTCCCACCGGATGATCCAAGCCGTTGCCACGATCGTGCACGCCAATTTGATCGCTAATAGAATCGCAAGCAGGTGCGGCAAATATTGTAACCAATAGTGCGCAGATTCTTTGACCGTGTCCCAGTCAGTTGCGTGTGTGATAAACCAACGTACAACGACCACAACAACAGCGATCGCGAAAACGCCACTGACGACAATTTGCGTGATCGTCCAAGATTCGCGGCCCGAGTAGCCAACCCACAAAAATCCAACCCAGCGACACAAGAGCACCGTGTTCACCGCAACGACGATGAAGAGAGACCATCTTAGTCCGACCGAAAAAACATGGTTCGGTGTTTCTACGGCAGCGGCACATTGACTTGCCCACTGCCACCACGTTTCACGGTTTTCTGGCCAGATGATCCAACCGACAAACACAATCATGCCCAGGGACATCATCGTTGCCAACGTACCAACGTGCGTGGCCAACCGCATCCAAGCAATCTTGGCGGTTGAAAGCGGCGACACGGCCAGTTGCGGTGTTATCGTTGAATTGTATTTGACCCTTTTCCCGTGATGGCCTTCGCCTTGCGCGACACCGATTGCCCCCATGTAGATTGCCCAAAGAAAAACCGCGATCACTGTGAGGATGTTCAGGGGAAAGAACAGGATTGCCACCAACAATCCTGGAATCATGAGTGCAAACGATTTTAACAACCAAGGTTTAGATCTCGCGATGAAAAACCAAACCAACGCACGGCGTTCGCCTTTGTGTTCGCGTGGCTTCGCGATTCTGTCACTGGCAGCATCCCTCGCCAAAATCCCAGCCGCTTCTCCTACCATTCCGTGGCTATTTGTCTTTGCAATCCTGACAGCCCGGATCGAAAACCAAACACCCAGCACATAAAACAGTGGCGTGAATGCGATCAGCCCACTTGGTAAAAGCGACTTCAGCCATTTCAGTGTTTCGCCGTCCGCCTGATGGTACAGATTACGTTCATCAGCAGTGATGCAAACAACAAGCAAGGCGCAGTAGGCCAGCAGTCCAAGAGCAGCCAGGGCCGCCAGTCGCCACCATCCATTGGAATACGGGCGCCAGCCAATTCCGCTTAACCAAATCCCAAAAGCGGCGATGAGTGTGGTGCCCAAAATAAAGGATCGCAACAAGTGCGATAAATTTGGTGGTGTTTGAATGTCACCGACCAGAAATCCAGCTAGCCGAAGCACAATCATCAATACAATGGCCAGCAGAGCAAGCCAGAGTGTGCGTAGAACGGTTGGAACGATCGCGATTTTCCACGAAAGGATTGGCATCCGCAGGACCCAGTGATTGCAACCCGATTCTCCTGCTACTAAATCCGACATGCCTCCGTAGTTAAACAAGCCAATCGAAAGTACTGCGGATAAGCCAAACGTCTCCAACAATACGGCGATCCCAAATTCTCCGCCCTCGCCATCGCCGAAAATTGTTGGCGCTGTAAACGCGGTGGTGATCCCGAAACCAAGAATAATCGCCAACACTTTCAAGAAGAATGTGTGTTTGCCAAGTGTGAACCGCACCAATGCCATTGTCTCATTCATTGACGGTTGCCTCGCTCTTTTCGGTGGTGGCGCCTTCGTCTGTTGAATCGATCGTGTGACCGGCGCGAGCCGTGAACCATCGTTCCAGCGTAATATTGCGTTGCTCGATCGGTGCAAGCTCTGGATGATTGGCTTGCCGCTCTGCGATATGCTGATCTACAACGGCTGACCACTCATTTCCTTTTCGCCGCCATCCGAACATCCCAGCAATGTTTGGTGGATCCATCCAAGTATCGATTGGTCGCACCACGATCTCGTGATAGCGAGTTTCCAATTGCTCGATCGTCAACGTTTCGATCAATTCTCCTTCTCGCATCAAGCCGAACGCATCGCATACCCGATCGACTTCGTCCAGCAAATGGCTGGAAAACAACACTGTCCGTCCATCTTCGCTGATCGTACGCACGATGG
>CAYNNP010000164.1:0-14903 GCA_964398215.1 uncultured Pirellulaceae bacterium
GGCTGACGCCCATGGCTACAACATGTCGCCACTTCGTGGCTGCGGACTTTGGGATTCAATTGGGGCAACCTGAACTCTGGCGAGTCCAGCTACAAATCTGACGCTTTGGGCGATCGCGCTTTCGTGACAGCTAACTGGGAGTTAACCTTTACCGAGACTCATTAGGATGACTCCGATCATGGCGCCGACTACGAGGCTGATGGGAACGGCGATCGCTAGTGCAACTGCGATGGGGACAACGTGGCTTTGTTTCCGTACGATAAAGTTGTCCGAGTTGCTGACTTCGATGGCCGATAGGCTGGGGATGGCAGGCTGAGATCCACCACCGGTTTCGCTCAAGCCGCCCGACGACTGGCCGATTTGGTCGCTGGCTATCGGTGGTGGTGGTTCGATTTGTTGTGGTTCGTTGGGCGGTGGTGGCGGTGTCCATGCTTGACGCGTGATCGGGCGGTCGACAGGCTCGCTAACGGTTTGCGACCATGGCTCCAAACGCTCGACGACCTCGGCGGCGGACGCGATTCGGCGCGATGGATCTTTCTCCATCATGTCGGCAATGGTGTCGACGAAGTCTTCTGTTAAATCAGGCGCGAAACGGCGTGGGTGCCAAGGCGTTTGTTCGCAATGTCGCTTGCACTTGGATTTCGAGTCTCCGCCGGGAAAAGGAACTTTACCGGTGACGATGTAGTAAAGCGTGCAGCCAAGTCCGTAAATATCGCTCGCTGGGCCGATCGATCGAGGATCGCGAATTTGCTCTGGTGAAAGATAATCGGCAGTGCCAACGATCTTGCCCGCCTTGGGGTCGTCGTCCGGATTCATACTCCAAGCTGCCAGCCCGATATCAGAGACTTTGGCCTGCCCGTCGGGCGTGACCAAGATGTTGCCCGGTTTGACATCGCGGTGAATCAGTCCCGATTCATGTGCGTATGCTAGGCCGAGCGCCGCCTGCGAAATGATGTTGGCGGCTTGTTGCATTTGCAGCGGGCCGTTGCTGCGTATCAGTCGGCGCAGGTCAGTACCGGGAACGTACTCGGTCACCAAGTAATGAACATTCCCATCTTTTCCGGCATCAAAGGCTCGAACGATATAGGGCGAATCCAAGCCCGCTTGGACGCGAATCTCTCGCATGAACGCGATGCGTGATTCATCAGTCGAATTCTTCAGCGGAAGAACCTTCACAGCACATTCTCGGCCCATCACATTGTGCACGCCCTTGAAGACTTGCCCCATTCCGCCCTGGCCGATGAAGTCCGTGATCAAATAGGGGCCGAGCGTAAGTTTGCTGCGTCCGAACTTTAGCTGCGTGGCTTGGTATTCTGTAATCACCCCGCTGCGGATGAGCGTCGCAGCGATCAGTTCGTCATCTTCGCTCTCGGCGCGCTCGATGACGTGTTGGATTTGCCGTTTTGTAACCAGCCCACTGCGCAGCGCGGCGCTGCGGAATGTGAGTTTCTTTTCTGGTTTGGGATCTGGCATGCTTGATTGAATACCGCGCGTGACAACGGGTGGATTAGGATTTGGCAAAGACGATCAGCAGGTCCGCGACTTGGTGCCCGGCGAGGCTCAAGCGAACTTTGTCACCCGCGGTCTTGATCGGCGCGTCATCCGGCGTCTCTTTCGGGATCGGAGTTTCCCAACTTTCCTGACTTTCTAAGATAGTTGCAAATTCAACGTCGCGTAGAAATCGGATCGTCGCGTTGACTGCTTTGGCACGCGTTTGGATCACACGGACATGGGCAGCGAGCAATCCGTCATCTCGGCGACGAACTGTCAGTGAATTGATGGTGACGTCGCTGGGAGCGGCGTGCAGAATCCAGCCACGTGATGTCAGTGACGACTCTTGTTTGACAGGCACTTCGGTGATTCCGCCGGCCGCCACAGCTTTACAGTTCGCAATCGGGCTGGAAACATCGAAGCCGTACGACACGGAAAACTCTCTTGCCGTTTCGCCTTGGCAATCGATCAGCGTGTCAATGAGTCGGTCGCCGGATCGGCGGTGAAAGGCTAGACCCGAGGTTGCGATCAGCGTCTGTCGCTCGGACTCATCGACGATCAAGCCCAGCGGAGACACCAGTTTGCGGCTTTTGCTGCGATGAACTTTGTCGCGCACGATCAGACGCGTAATAGCGGCTTCGTTGACAACAGCGACGCGCAGAGCCAGATAGTTGTTCCACGGCTGACCGTGCTGCGGCTTGGTAGGATCGAAGGATCCGCTGACCTGCAAAAACCGAGAGCCTCGAACAAGCCGATAATTCAATTTGAAAGTACATTGAACCGCATCCGACTTGTCGTCCACGAGTTGTCCCGCCACCTCGATTTCGCCGACAGCTTTTGACGATTCGACAACACGTACTTCGGTCGCCTTCATGACTCCAAAAGACTCATTGTTTTCGGCGACCCGAGCGATCCGCATCGACATTCGGTTGCCGCGACCGCTACCGCTGTAGACGCCCAGCAGCGCGCCGGTGTCGGGACTGATTTGGACCTCCATGAATTCATTCTGCAGCGCTGTTGCGTCGGCGATCATCCGCTGCGTTCCCGCCAAACGCTTTAGCAAAGACGCTTTCTTTGCTGGTTGATTTCCAGCGACCACCGACGCAAACCCGTAGGCTGGCACGTCAATCGATGCGGTGGATTCGCTGCCGTTGGCGGAGCTAGCATAGATGTGCTGGTCCTTGGCTGGTGGATGTCCTGTCAGCGAAACGGAAACGCGCTGCCCAGCTTGGTGCGGATTGATGATCAGCGCTGCGGTCTTGGAATCGCTGGATGGTTTCACGCCGATTGCGGACGCAAACCCGGTTGCGATCGAATCGTTTTTTGCGGAATCGCCATTGAGTGCCGGCCCGTCGGCACTGGGTTTACCTGAAACCAAATTACACAAGTCACCGATGCGTGACAGCGTTTCCTTTTGCACAGCAGCCTTGGTCATGGCGGCTACCGAACTGATCGGATTCGGCTCGGCGTCTTTCACTAGATCGTTCAGTAAATCGAATGATCTTGATGAAATCGCGCTGCTGGAGGATTGGTGATAAGGATGTTCGCCGTCGGTGAAATAATCGTCCATGCGCCAGAACTTGCCCAGTGCAAGAGACCACGTCGCAACGCGCTTTAGATCTTGGAACCCTTGGCAAGTTTGGCCTGGCCAGTGAGCCATCAGTGCCGTCGCGATCTCGCCGCTATCGATCGATTCGCCCAACCTCGCGCCGATAGAAAGAAACGATGCGTCACTCGTTGCATCGACCGGCTTGGCAGTCAAGGCGTGAATTTCCGAACCGCCGTATTGTCGAATCAACTTGGCTTCGTCACCGAATCCACTGCCAGCGGCAAAGTCGATTGGGATCATGCCATCGTAGTTTTGCCGAACGAGGCATGGCGTCATATCGTTGGGTGTAAAGCCTGTGAATCGCGCGAAGACCTTGGGCGCCGAACCGACAGCCGTTTTGGCCAATTCGAACCCGTCAACGATCGCTTGTTCGGCATCTGCGAAAGACAGTGTGTCGAGTGCAAGTTTTGGGTTCGGTGCACCGCCCGCCCAGCCAAGATGCTTATCCACGATCGCTTGGCAAATCGATTTCGCATCGTCGCACGGTGATTCGGACATGTGGGTTGCGACCGCGTGATCGATCAAGACGTTCGCTGGAGTGGCAAGCGGAGCACCGTCGGCTTGCGATATTGATCCTGCGTCTGGAAGTTCGTTTTGCACAAAACTTGCCAGCGTCTTTGGTGTCAGCAGCGCCAGATCGATCAGGTGCGGATCGGACGCAAAGTAATGATCACGTTCTTCGGCCAGACAATCGAAAACGTCGTGCA
The DNA here is from genome assembly GCA_964398215.1 of uncultured Pirellulaceae bacterium. Taxonomy (GTDB): domain Bacteria; phylum Planctomycetota; class Planctomycetia; order Pirellulales; family Pirellulaceae; genus CAYNNP01. The sequence continues at coordinate 3,808 of CAYNNP010000164.1, forward strand.
GTGCGTCGACAGCTTCCTGTGCTTTGCCATCGATGAATGCTTGTGCAGCCGCGACCGCTCGCCCCTGCAAGTGCAGTTCGTCCAGATTGCTGGTGTAGCGCAGCCGCCGGGTCATGATTTGGATTTGCAGCGACGCGTATCCGGCGGCGTAAAAGTCGGCCACACCGACCGCTCGAGCCGATGTTTGGAGGTCATTGTGGGACTTCACGCCGATTTGGGCGACCATTTCATCGCGAGTTTGCTGGTCGACCCAGTTGCAATCCGGGTTTTGGTCGCATTTGAGTTTGAAGCCTTTGGGCAGTTGGTCGACGCTCAGATTCGGGACAATGATGACTTTGGGGCCATCGGAATCCGGAGGCGCGTCGGCTCGATACCAGGTAGGTAATTGCCCTGTTTGAGCCAATAATTCGGGGTGCCAGAGGGCAGTCCACGCCGCCAAAATGTTACAAGCATCAGAATCTGACGCCGTTGCAGGAAAATCTTCCAGCGTGGCGGAGGGGAGCAGAACACAACACTCGTCAAAAGGGGCCATATCTGAATTTAAAATTTGACGGAGATGGGTAGTGATTGATAGAATTTGAACTGAGTCGCGATTGGTGCCCAAAAGCCACTAAATTCGCGTACCGCAACTTATCTTTTCATTATGCATTCGAATTATCTTGTCTTGAGTCTCGCGACCCTAACCAACCCTTCAGGCCTACCAGTTCTCGTTTTGACCACGCAAAATGCCCGTTAATGGCGGCATTCCGATGGTTGAATATGGGCTGATGGAGTAATCTGAGGGCTTGAATCCTGGTCAATTTATTGGCACCGCAGCAAAAATCCGCAGTAAATGCGTTCGGCATTCTAAGGAATGGTCTGTCGGCACGTCCAATGTATAGCCAGAGGATGTTGGTTATCGTACCTGAGAATTTCAGTGCGAACGACCTGACATCAAACTACTTATCTCATTAACTCAATAGACTTTTCGCTCAGCGGAGTTTTCCACGATGGCTAACGCTCCAGGTGTTTGGGGAATCGAAATCGGACAATCAGCGCTCAAGGCGATGCGTTGTTCCATGGTCGATGACGAAGTGGTTGTTGACCAGTTCGACTACATCGAATATCCCAAAATTTTGAGTCAACCCGAGGCGGTCGCGGAGGAGTTGATCGAAGACGCTCTGCTGCAGTTCTTGGATCATAACGGCACGATCACAGACAAGGTTGTGATCAGTGTGCCTGGCCAAAGCGGACTGGCCAAGTTCTTCAAGCCACCGCCGGTCGAAGTCAAAAAGATCGGAGACTTGGTTCGCTACGAAGCGCGTCAACAGATCCCGTTCGATTTGCAAGACGTCATCTGGGACTTTCAGTTGATGCCCGGCAGCATGATCGAAGAAGGTTATGCGTTGGAGAGTGAAGTTGGTTTGTTCGCGATGAAGCGTGAACAAGCTTACCGACAATTGGAGCCATTTGGCGACGCGGATATCGAAGTCGACAGTGTTCAGTTGGCACCGTTGGCGATTTACAACATGGTCGCCTATGACCGATTGCATGAACGACTTGAAACGGAGGTTTTCGACGCCGATAACCCGCCGCCATCGACTGTGATTTTATCGATTGGTACCGACAGCAGCGATTTGATTGTCACCAACGGATTCCGGATTTGGCAACGGAGTATGCCGATCGGTGGTAACCACTTTACGCGTCAGTTGACAAAAGACCTGAAGCTGACTTTCGCGAAAGCCGAACACCTGAAGCGAAACGCTCGCGAGGCGGTTGATCCAAAGCTGATCTTCCAAACCATGCGTCCGGTCTTCAATGATTTGGTTACTGAAGTTCAGCGATCAATCGGGTTCTTTCGCAGTATCGACAAACAGGCCGAGATCGGTGACATGATTGTCACGGGTAACACGGTGAAGATGCCCGGACTTGCAGCCTACTTGGGCAAGAACCTTGGGTTTGACGTTCATGTAATGGACCGGTTCAATCGCTTGACAGGCGAAGACGTTTTGTCGATCCCGACGTTCCGCGACAACGCACCGACGTTTGCGGTCAGTTACGGATTGTGCTTGCAAGGCCTGGGCGTAAGCCAAGTCCACACGAGCTTGGTGCCTCAAGAGATCCTGACCAAACGCATGATCCGGGCCAAGAAGCCATGGGCTTTGGCCGGGTTGGCGGCACTGTTGTTCGGAATGACAGCGAACTTTTGGCTGACGGAACAAAAGTGGGAAACGAGCCACAAGAATGTTTGGAAAACCGCGCAAGGTGCTGTTTCCGATGCCAGTAGTTATGCATCAGAACATAAAAGTAAAGATGGCGACTTGGTTAGCAAGTTGACGTACCTAAATGAGCTTGGCAAACAGGTTGCCGGCAACGCTGAACGCCGTTTGCCATGGCTGGAAGTCATCAAAGCGGTCAACGGGATCATTCCTCGTAGTGATTTCAAAGACGGCAAGCTTCCAACTCCTAAGGAAGTGCCGTTCACTGATCGCAAAGATTTTCACTTCAGTAACCTCGAAACCAAACACTACGAAGACTTGAAGGAATGGTATTCCGACGATGTCAAACGCCGGTTCAACGAGGAAATGTTGAACTGGGCAAAGCAAACCGGAAAGCCTGTACCGGAGTACTTGAAGCTTGAGGAAGGACCAAAGGGTCCAGGTTGGGTTTTGCAGATGAGTGGGTACCACTATTACAACAGTACTGCATCGGATCGAATTGGATTTGAGGGACCGAACCATGTTCGACGTGTTTTAACAACGGCATTCTTGGAGTCAAAGATTGAGATTCCTGATGCACGCGACCCCACAAAAACGCTTGTGTTCACTCCAAATGAAATGGGGATCAGCTATCCGCTGTTGTTGGACATCGGTGAACCACAATTGGTGAAGATCAGAAACCCTGACTTCGAACCCCAGCCAGATGGCAGTGGAACTCGGGATGGAAATGGAATTGGAATTGGAGCCGGTCCGACGATCACAAATCCAGGCGCCGAGCCAGAGGAAAAGGTCATGCGTGATCTGGATGTGCCTCGACTGGACTTTATTTTTCAGATCGTCTGGCAAGAAAAAACTCTCGCAGATCGCTTGAAGGAACAAGAGGAAGCTGCCAAGAAAGCCGCAGATGAAGCGGCGAAGAATTCGACCGACGTAGCAATGCAGTAGCACACGCGCGGTCGCACGGAAACAACTTTTCTACTTTAAACTGTTCACGGAATTATGGACCAACTAAAAAAACAGCTTGCCGTCGTGATGGAGTACGGGTTTTGGATCGGTTGCGTCGTTGTCTTGGCGGGTTCTAGTGCCATTTGGTGGATGTCAAGAACTGCGATCGCTGATGCGAATGACAAGCAGATCAGCAAGATCAAATCGGATTATACAACGATGACTTCTTTGCAAGGCGAGATGTCAACGCAGCCAAATGAAGAGTCGCACAAAGAGATGCAGAAAATGATTGAAGTCCGCGAGGGCGAAATCTTGGATGCATGGATCAAGATCTATCAGCGTCAACGTGAAATCCTGACGTGGCCAACAGAGTTGAAGCAAGAGTATATCGACGAGTTCCGATACGCCAAAGACAAAGAGACCGGCGAGTACCTGAAGGACTACGACCCCAAGACTGGTAAACCAATTCCAGGTGCAAAGAAATTGCGGTTGCCTTTCGAGAGTTACTCGGACATCAATCTCGAGAAAGAACCAAACAAGGATCACCCGTACAAAGCGTTGACTTACGTTTTAGATGCCTATCAGTTGTATGTCGAACGAGTCTTGCCTGGTGTCGCTGCGATCGGAAAAACAAAATGGACCGCTGATTTTGACGCTGCTGCAGGTGGCATGTCCCTGGGTGAAGGAATGGACGGCGGAGACCGAGGTGGCGGCGGAGGAGGAGCAGGCTCTGGCGGCACGATTTCAATTACCGGTGATGATGAAAGACCGGTTGTTGAATGGTCGACGTCAAGCCAAGAGAGAGTGCTGAACGATCTGTTTCCTTGGCGTGGCAAACGACCCACCACACTTGACGTTTATTATTCGCAAGAAAACCTTTGGATTCTGAAGCAGTTGCTGGCCATCGTTAGCGAAGTCAACGAGGGTGCAAGGCTTCCATTTGAGGCAAAAATCCGAGCCATCAACGACATTAGGATTGGCAAGTCCGTCGAGTTCGGTGCTGGCGCGATTGCAAAACCGGGTACTGGTGCTGCTGCTGGTGGCGCAATGGACATGGGATTTGGAGGCGTACAAGGAGTTGATGGTCTGGGTGGCAATGATATGGGATTCACGATGTCGGGACCGATGACTGACGGTTTTTCGCCTCCAAAATTGGACCCCGGTGACAAACGCTACGTTGATACAGCGTTGAAACCAATTTCCGCGTCCGACTTGAAATCAAAACTAACCAGCAAGCAACCAGCTGACGCTCAGATTGCTGTTGCGAAACGCGTCCCTGTAATGATGAGTCTCAATATCGACCAACGTTATGTGCCAACACTCTTGGCGGCCTGTGGAAGTGCTCCATTGATGGTTGAAGTTCGCCAAACCAGAATTCTCGATGGCGATGCTGGCGGTTCTGACATGGGAGGTGGTGGCGCTGGACGGGAAGAAGGTCAAGACGAAGGAATGATGATGCAAGGCGGATTAGGCGGCGATTCGTCCCCAGCACCAGAAGAGGAAGAGTTTCCAATTGAAAAGACAGTAGAAGTCTACGGACTGATCTACATTTACAATCCGCCAAATTCCGAAGGTCTTGGAGTCAAACAAGTCACCGAGGAAAACCTGAAGGAAGCGGTTGACGCTCAGACTGCGCCTGCCGAGCAAACGCCACCAGAGAACAAAGATGTCCTGCCAGCACCGCCTGCCGCAGGTCCCGCAAATCCTGATGCTGGCAATCCGGATGCTCCGGCAGCTGATCCTCCAGCACCAGACGCTGCGAACCCCGTGCCCCCAGTTGCTGATCCAGCAGCGCCGGTAGCGGCAAATAACCCTTAGAAAATTTTCGTTAGGATGGATCACATTCTAGCCACCAAATTTAAACTCAGCTCCTATTGAGAAGGAACCGTGATGGACGGCGACAAAATCAAGAATTTCTTTATCAATCATATCGAGAAGATGATTCTCGTGGTGGTTGTTGGAGTATCAGGCTTTTTGGTTTATCAAGGGCTGAATACACCAGATGTGCGTGAAAAATATGACGCGAAACGTCTTGAGAACAATGCCAAGAATGTGCGCTCAGAAGTTGATGTGAATCACAACAGCGCAATCTTGCCAGATCGGATTCCAAAATTCGACATCGTTGCCGAGTCGGAACGTGTCAAGCAGGCGGTCGATGGCAAACGGTATCCTTTCATTCCACTGGAACCACCGTACAGCGGCAACAAGTCGGGCGCCAAAAGAACCGATCCAATTTTAATCGCTCCGCGGCACTTGGAAGTTCATGGGGTGATGATGTCACTTGCATGGCGAAGTCAAAAAGGCGAGTATGCCCTGAGAGATTTGGACCCAGCTGACAAACTCGAAATGGAGATGATGAAAGCCAAGCCCAAACCCAAAGCCAAAAGAAGTCGTGGTGGTGGTCGCGGTGGTCGAGGCGGCGGCGGTGAAGAAGACGGTCGCGGAGGCGGCGGCGATGACGACACCGGTGAAATGAGCGATTTCTTTAACGGCATGACCGACGAAGGACTCGATGGCGGCGGCCGCGAGGGCCCAAGTGAAGATATGATGTCGGGTTCAGCAGTTCGCAGGGTGTCACCGAGCAACTCATGGGGGCTTCGTCCAACAGACGTTCCCTACGCCAAAGATGAGACGATCATGCTGAAACCAGTACCTAGGCCTGGCTTGTTCATCGCCGGTACAGCTGCCGTTCCATACAAAGAGTTGCACGAGGCGTATGAAGCTGCACTCTCGCAAACCGAGAGTGTTTACGAACCTGGTAAGCGTGATCGACCTATCTTTTTGACCTACCAAGTCCAGCGTGCAGATGTCACCGAGAAAGCGGTTGGCGAATTGGTAGATGCTGATTGGGTCAAGCGCGATGGCAAGGAAGAAACGATCTTTGACGCGGCCGGATTATGGGCAGGCGTTGCCCCAGAACTAGTCCCAACGGATTATCGAGACGAGGAAATCACGTTGTGGTTTCCACCTGTGATGATGGATGACTATTCCAAGTTTGCTTTGAATTCGAAAATCCCGATGCAGCCATGGAAAATGATCCAAGAAGCTACCGATGAGAAACCAGAAACAGAAATCGTAATTGGCGCTTCTGGTTTTGAAATTGGTGAAAACACTGGTTTTAGCCGTGAAGATGACGGTCAATCGGAAGACAGAGAGGGCATGGGATCGATGGCGGGTGGTGGCTTTGAACGCGGCGGAATGATGATGGGCGTAGAAGAGAATCCACCGGAATTCAAACTTGTGCGTTTCTTCGATTTTGCGAACGACGGCAGGGATGACAATTCGCCCAAGCCTGGTCGCAAATATGTCTATCGTGTTCGCGTCTCAGTGGAAGACCCAAACTTTCCAATCAATCCCATCAGCCAACCGCAGGGTCGGGATTTGATGCCAGCTGTTTACAAACGCATTAGCGAATTGAAATCCAAAGTGATTCAACAGGGCACACGAGCTCCATTCGCAGAGCGTTTTACTCCTTGGAGCGATCCTTCCGAACCAGTTTCACTCCCTGGATCGCAAAACGTTTTCGCTGGACCTGTCACAAGACCAAAGACGCGTGTCATGAGGATACCGGGCGGTGAAACACGGTTGTATTCTCCCGAACAACCGATGGCAAAAATGACGATCGACCAATTCAACGTTGATTTTGGTACCCGTGTTGGTGTGATGATGGATGTTTTTCCTGGAACAGTCCTGAGTAAAAAATACGAAACGGCTGATGTCGTTGATCCAATCACTTTGGAAGTCAAAAAAGTTGAGGGCTATAACCTGCGAAGTAGTGCAACGGTGATCGACGTTCTTGGTGGAGATTTAATTGAACTTCATCAAGACGAAGGAGAATTTCCAATGCAGTCTCCGGGTGCGATCTTGATATTTGACGAAAACGGGAAATTGAAAGTTCACGATGAAGCTGACGAGATCGAGCTTTATCGGATCCGATCATTCGCGGATGAGCGAGGCGCGTAGCGAGAGCGTTCTTTCTACGCGTTGATGACGCATCCGACAAAATGAAAACGCCGGCAGTCGCCGGCGTTTTTTTTTGCGCCAGAGAGATCGTCCAGACCGTTGCTCAGCGATTTCCCGATTTCAATTTGATACAGGTTCGGCTTCGGCGGTATCCACTGCCCAATGTGGTTAAAATGCTTGCCACCGACGATCACTTGTAACAGGTTTGGATATGAATCGCACATCGCTCTTGCTGATTTCGACTTGGCTATTGCTGGCCAGCATCGCCACCGCCGATCGCCCGAATGTAGTTGTCATTCTGTCGGACGACCAAGGGTGGGGCGACCTGAGCTTGCACGGAAATCCAAATCTAAAGACGCCCAATATCGACTCGCTGGCGCGCGATGGTGCGCATGTGCAGAATTTCTATGTCTGCGCGGTCTGTTCGCCCACCCGAGCTGAATTTTTGACTGGGCGATACCACACGCGGATGGGAGTCTACAGCACTTCGGCAGGCGGCGAGCGATTCAATGCCGACGAACAAACGATCGCAGAAGTATTCCGTGATGCAGGCTACGCAACAGCTGCCTACGGAAAGTGGCATAGTGGGATGCAGTACCCGTATCATCCCAACGCTCGCGGTTTCGCCGATTTCTATGGATTCTGCAGTGGCCACTGGGGAAACTATTTTTCTCCCATGCTGGAACACAATGGTCAGATCGTTCAAGGCAAAGGTTTTATCGTGGATGACCTATTCAATCATGCCATCGATTTCATTTCCACGAACCGAGAAAATCCTTTCTTCGTTTACTTGCCACTGAACACGCCGCATTCGCCGATGCAAGTGCCCGACAAGTTTTGGGACAGGTTCAAAGACAAAGAAATCGTGCCCGACCCGACGAAGGAGAATGCAAAGAAGCAAAACATTACTCACACACGCGCAGCATTGGCGATGTGCGAAAACATTGACGAAAATGTTGGTCGTTTGCTGAAAGAATTGGATGAATCAAAATTGGCTGACAACACAATCGTGATTTACTTCAGTGACAACGGACCCAACGGTTCAAGATTCAATGCTGGAATGCGAGGCCGTAAGGGGTCGACGCATGAAGGTGGGCTAAGATCGCCTTGCGTGATTCGTTACCCAAAAGCGATCAAGCCCGGAACCAAGATCCAATCCATTTACGGTGCGATCGACCTGCTTCCAACGCTTGCTGAATTCGCAGGCATCGAATACGAGCCCAAGAAAGAACTGGATGGCATATCCATGGCACCGTTGTTGCAGGGCGCTTCGGTGCGGATGCAAGATCGAATGATCTTCAGTGCTTGGAACGGCAAGACCACCGTGCGAACAAATCGTTATCGTCTGCAAGGTAGTGGTGCTTTGTATGAAGTGGCTAGTGACCCGATGGAACGAACTGACATTTCCAAGTCATCGCCACAGGCCCTGAAAACCCTGACCGCAGCCCTCGATCAATGGATCGCAGAAACCAAACCGGTCAAATCAAAGAATGCTGGCGTAAAGCGTCCCATCACGTTGGCTGATCCAGATGCTCTTTACACACAGTTGCCCGCCCGGGACGCCGTCGGATCGGGCGGTATCAAACGTAGCAACCGTTTCCCGAACTGTACGTTCATGCAAAATTGGACATCGACAGACGATGCGATTGATTGGGATGTGGATGTGTTGTCCGGCGGTAACTATCAAGTCGAAATGTACTATGCCTGTCCTGAAGCTAGTGTTGGATCAAAAATACAGCTCAGCATCGGTGACTCACAGGCTGTAGCGACAATCACAACAGCGAATGATGCTCCGCTGGTGGGTGCGAGCGAGGATCGATTCAATCGCGCCGAAGGCTACGTACGAGAATGGAAAACAATGGACCTGGGCCAACTTCAGCTGAAAAAGGGACGCCGAAAGTTGCAGCTGAAGGCATTGAAGATCAACGGCGACTACGTGTGCGATATGCGGTTGCTGATGTTCACAAAGATTGATTAACGCATGTACCTAGGGGGCGATGCGCTCTCGCGTGGCACCTCGGGTTGCAAAGTAGGTCTTGATTACGGTTTTCATTTTGTCGGTCAGCCACGAATCATTGATCTTGCCATCGGTCATGATCAAGGCAAAGTTGTCTGCCAAGATTTCTTCTGGGTGGATGATGTATCCGGTGTTCCTACCAATTTTTCGTTGAAAATCTGCCGTTTGAGGCGAGTGGTAGATCGGTTCGTTTTCCTTGAGTTCCGCAATCCAGCCCGCTGGAGTCTGTTTGACCTGCATCAGTTTGAAGGAAAGGTACGCGAACAGATTCGAAGGCCCATTGACCTTGTAATCCGATTTGGCGATCAACATCGGCGCAATGTGAACTGACTCCTCCGCAGTCAGTTGGACCTGCATTACATGCTGGATCACGGGCGCGTCCGGGTTGGTGATGCGCAAGTGCGACAGGTTCGCAGGCAACTTGATTGGGTTTGCTTTTTCAAAACCAATCAACTGGTAGAGTTGATCTCGGAGATCTGGATGTCGCCTCGAAATGACGTGAAATAGTTCATGTGCAAGCAGTTCGGTCGGAGGCTTGTTTTTGGATCCTAGCTCACAAGTAGGAAAGATGATTTCATTCCCTCGCGTGTATGCGGCGCCACTCTCTTCTCGGCCTGTTGTGTGGATCAGGTTGACAGGAGCCTGCAAACGGATCGCGAGAGTGCCGAGGGGAGTTTGGATCGCATTGATTGCCTCCTCAACAGATTCACGTGATTTGGGTGTCCAGGAAACCGCTTGTCCCGAAACGAACTCAAGGTATTTTGCGACTCCTGGGTCAGTGGCTGCACCCATTCTTACTTTGCGATCAAACGCGCTTGCCGTGCCGGTGAAGACGTCTTCCTGGCCGAGAAGTTTTTGTGCCGCGGCTAAGTCTGGGAAACGGAACTCCACCGCTGGCTCTGCTGCCGCCGCCGAATGGAATTCGGAAGCCAGTAGATGTATGAACAGACAACTGACCAGAAGTTGGAGTCCGTTGAATACCGTGGAACGCATGAACTGACCTGTGCAGGTTTGAAGGCAGTTGGTGTTTGCAGCGGTCAGAGGCCGATTCCAGACATACTTTTCTTGTGTGCTGTCATCGCCCCCGAGCGTTGCACATCGGTTGCAGCGATTCTACGCTAAATGGTGACCTATTGCTCGGAGCACTATCCGTAGACTTTGTCTTCGGTCACAACTTTGGTCATGAAGATGTCGTGTGTTTGCATTGGGATTTCGTCAAACATTTGACATTCGAATGCCAGTGCAATCAGTGGCGTTTCTGGCTTGGCGTTTTCAAGCAGTTTGTCGTAGTAACCTTTGCCATGTCCGGTGCGGCCACCGCGTGCGTCGAAGCCAACTCCGGGAACGAGAATCAAATCCAAGTCCTTGGGGCCAACTCGTTTGCTGGCGACATCACGCAAATCCTCGCGTGGCTCCAGAATCTTGTACATACCGATTTCTAATTCGTCCATCGACTCCAAGTGAAAGAGTTCCAGTTCGCCATCGACACAGAACGGCACAATGATTCTTTTGTTAGTCGCAATGGCTTGAGGCAAAGCGTGCCGAGTCCTTGCTTCATCGCGCACGTCGACATACCACATCACACAATCGGCGGCTTGGTATTCCGGCAGGTCCATCACGCGATCGGTAATCCGTTTGCTGACACCATCCTTGTCGTCTTGGTCGCGTCGAGCGGCGTGTGCGGTCTTGCGGATTTCGTTCTTGCGTTCGGAAAGTTGTTCCTGAGTAAGTTCTGACATCGTTTGGCGGGCCTTGAGGAAACAGGATGGATTACAAAAAAGAATACCGACTGGCGAATGAACGTGGTACCTGTTGCGTTTCGGGGGGCTTAAAAAGCGTAGTAAAACCGCCGTTGGATTCGCGATGGACGCGAGAAAGCCCGTTTTTGCAAACATCGAGATGTCGGAAGGAATGGTGGTCGCGAGCACGTTAGTCCCGAAGGGACGGCATGCTGTAGCCACGGGTGCAAACCC
>CAYNNP010000165.1:0-14816 GCA_964398215.1 uncultured Pirellulaceae bacterium
TGCGCTGTTCCGGCACGTATCGCGTCCTTGGTCCGGCCTACAACCAAACACCACACCAAAAATCGCAACTGCAAAACTCACGCGTCGGGCTACCAGCCGAGGACGTATGCAAAGATCAGTGGCGCGACAATCGTGGCATCGCTTTGAATCATGAACTTGGGTGCATCTTTGGAAAGTTTTTCCCAGGTGATTTTTTCATTCGGCACCGCGCCGCTGTAGCCGCCGTAGCTGGTGACCGCGTCGCTGATCTGGCAAAAGTAATTCCAGAGTGGAGTGTTTAGCTTGAGATCTTGACGCATTAGAGGCACGACGCAAATTGGAAAGTCACCCGCGATACCGCCGCCGATTTGAAAGAACCCAATCCCCGAATCGCTTGACACCTCGTCATACCAACGAATCAAGTTTTCCATTTGCTGTGTGCCTGTGCAGATGGCGTTGTGATTCGATACGGTGCCGTCGTGTACGCGGGCAGCGAAAATATTTCCCAGCGTGGAATCCTCAAAACCGGGAACGAAAACCGGAATGCCAGCGTCTTTGGCGGCAGCCAGCCAACTGTGCTCGCGCGGAATCTGATAGTGCTGTACCAGACCATCGTCATCTAGCAAGTCGAACATGAACTGGGCGGGCGTCTTCGGCGAATTGCTGTTCGCGGCAGCTTTCCAAAGCTCAGTAACTCGGCTTTCGACATGTCGCATAACGGTCTCGGGAATGCACGTATCGGTGACCCTGTTGAACCCTTGTTCAAGCAAAGCGACTTCATCGTCATCGGAGAGTGCACGCCAGTTTTCGATGATCTTGTACTCGTCGTGCGCGACCAGATTGAAGATGTCTTCCTCTAGGTTTGCGGCCGTGCACGTAATCGCGTGGACCTTGTTGGCACGAATCATTTCGGCCAGCGACAGCCCCAGTTCACCGGTGCTCATTGCGCCGGCAAGTGTGACCATCATTCTGTGGCCCGATTCGATATGGGAGCGATAACCGCGTGCTGCTGCCAACAGCTCGCGTGCATTGAAGTGGCGAAAATGGGTTTCGATAAACTTGGAAACGTTCATTTTGCAATCGAACAGAAAAGATCTTTTGGAGGGGTCAGATAACGACAGCGTTAATCCTGCACAGATCTGTGCTATTCCGATAGCCGCCAACGGTGACTGGCGTGGCAAATCAGTTTTTCAAGGTAGGCAACCTAGTAGCTCGGCTGTCCCAGCCGAGACCGCCGATTTCACGGCTCGGAGAGCCGAGCTACTTTAAGCAGTTTGAAAAACTGCTTTGCCCGGGGTCATTTGTTGGCAGGCTGGAAATTCGCAGGCCTTTTAATCCCTTGACCAGGGCGGCCAGAGAGCAGGCATTGCGGCGATTAGCTTGATGGTGTTTTCAGCGATTTTTTTTTCTTTCGCGAACCCTAGCGGGGCGTATTCTCTCTGTATGGTTCCAGCATTGCTCAGGGCGCAAGCGAAAGTCTGCAAACGACTTAGGCGAGTGAGGAAGATGCACAGCACAATTCGGGCCATTTTCGTCCAGGTGATCTTTGCGCTCTGAGGGGTATCTGTTATTTTTCGAGGGTGATCATCGGCCCAATTTCTGCTTTCGCGTCTTCTTATTACCCAATTCCGCCCCAAATTTGATACGGCTTCCGCCCATTTCCGCGATGGGAAGGGAGAAATTGCAACATTTGCTCGCTAGATCGAGCGACTGTTTTGCGCTTGAATTGCAGACATTGCCGGGCACCACGGTCCTGATCCGACCAACCATTGAATTTAGATTCAGCTAAGGAGCTTTCGCACACGATGGCAGTAACGTCCAAGCGTCGACTCGAGCCCAAAACGGTTCGTCATTTCGGTACTGACAAGAATTCCTTTGAATTACCTGACCTAACAGCATTACAAACCGCTTCGTACAAAAAATTCCTTCAGGAATCAGATACTCCCAAGACGCGCGATGCGGTTGGGCTGGAATCGGTCCTGAAAGAAATATTCCCAATCACAAGTTATGACGGCAATACGTCGCTGGATTACTTGTACTACGAATTGGGCAAGCCGCGATACACCAGTCGCGAGTGCCGCCAGCTTCGATTGACTTATGGTCGTCCGCTGCGCATTTGGCTTCGCCTGAACCGCGAAGAGCCCGTTGAGGAAGAAGTCTACTTGGGCGACTTGCCGATCATGATGGGTGGTGGCGAGTTCATCATCAATGGTGCCGAGCGTGTGGTTGTTAGCCAGCTGCACCGTAGTCCTGGTGTCGACTTTGTATTGGAACAAGACACCACGACGGACCGGAAACTGCCAAGTTGCCGAGTGATTCCCGAGCGCGGTTCTTGGATCGAAGTCAACGTTACCAAGAAAGACGCGTTGACCGTCCGGATTGACCAGAGTGGTAAGTTCCCAGCGACCACGTTGCTGCGTGCGATGGATCCGAAGTACTCGACGGATGCGGATCTGCTCAAGGCGTTCTATCCAACTGGTACGCAAAAGGTCAGCGGACCCAAGTCGGCTCCGAAACTAGAAGGCAAGATCGCGGTTGACGATGTGGTCTATCCCAGCGGTCATGACCGTGCGGGCGAGATCATTATCGAACCGGGCTACAAGATCACTAAGGAACACGCGGAAATCATCACGACGACCGGAGTGACCAGCGTCGAGTGCATGGACGCGCCAAAGGTGCCATTGATCTTCAATACGTTGATCGAAGACAACACGGCCAGCCACGAAGAGGCTTTGTTGCGAATCTATCAGCGTCTGCGTCCTGGTAACCCACCGCAGCTTGAGAAAGCTCGTACGTTGTTCAACGAAAAGTTCTACGACGACAATCGATATCGATTGGGCAAGGTCGGGCGTTTCCGCTTGAACCGAAAACTCATGTTGGGCGTCAGCGAGTCAGAAATGACATTGCGTCCCGATGACATGATCGCAGCGATCGCTTACTTGATCGATCTGTTCGATTCAGAAAGTGAAGCTGAGATTGACGATATTGACCACTTGGGTAATCGTCGTCTGCGAACGATCGATGAGTTGGCAGCAGAAGAGCTTCGCAAGGGCTTTTTGAAATTGCGACGTACGGTCCAAGAGCGAATGAGCATCAAGGATCAGCAGGACATGACGCCGCGTTCGCTGATCAATCCGAAAAGTGTGTCCGCAGCGATCGATTACTTCTTTGGTCGTGGTGAACTTTCGCAGGTGGTTGACCAGACGAACCCGCTTAGCCAGTTGACGCACGAACGTCGACTGTCGGCACTTGGCCCTGGTGGATTGAATCGAAAACGTGCGGGCTTTGAAGTCCGCGATGTTCACATTTCCCACTACGGCCGGATTTGCCCAATTGAAACGCCTGAAGGCACGAACATTGGCCTGATTAGTTCATTGGCCATTTTCGCAGCCGTTGACGACTACGGTTTCTTGATCACGCCATACCGTTGCGTGAAGAAAGGCAAGTTGTCCGAGGATATCGTTTGGCTGCGTGCCGATGAAGAGAACGAGTCATACGTAGCGCCGGCTGATACCCAAGTCAAAGACGGTGAGTTGGTCGCTGGGCCAAACTTGATCGCTCGATTCCGTAGTGACTTTGAAATCGTGATGCCCGAACAAGTGACCTATATGGACGTCGCTCCAAGTCAGATGGTTGGCGTTTCCGCTGGTCTGATTCCGTTCCTGGAGCACGATGACGCGAACCGTGCTTTGATGGGATCGAATATGCAGCGTCAAGCGGTTCCGTTGTTGGTTGCAGAGCCGCCGATTGTCGGCACTGGAATGGAACGGCAAGTCGCCAAGAATAGTTCGATGCTGACCAAGGCACGTCGCGACGGAACGGTCACTTACGTCGATTCGACTCGCATCGAAGTTGGCACTGACCATTACGAAATGGTGAAGTACCAAGGACTGAACGAGCGAACCTGCCAAAACCAAAAGCCACTTGTGCGAGTCGGTGATGAAGTGAAGACCGGGCAAATCATTGCCGACGGGGCTGCTTCACTGAATGGTGAATTGGCGCTCGGGCGGAACGTCTTGGTAGGTTTCATGTCGTTCGACGGCTTTAACTACGAAGATGCGATCATCATCAGCGAGGAATTGGTTCGGAACGATACTTATACATCGATCCACATCGAAGACTTCGACGTTGAGATTCGGGAAACCAAGCTTGGACGTGAAGAATTCACTCGTGACATTCCAAACGTTTCAGAAAAAGCTCTCCGGAACTTGGATGAGTCGGGGATCGTTCAAACGGGAACCTACGTCAAGCCTGGTGATATCTTGGTTGGCAAGGTTAGCCCGAAGAGTAAAACAGAGCTGACACCCGAAGAGAAACTACTGCACGCGATCTTTGGGCGTGCCGGTGAAGACGTGAAAAATGATTCGCTTGAAGTCCCATCCGGGATCGAAGGCATCGTGATCGACACGCAAAAATTCAGCCGCCGAATGAGCTTGTCGGAGGACGAGAGAAAAGAGTTTGAGGCAGAGTTGAAAGACGTCGAGACGACGGGCAATGCCGAAATCGCAGGCGTCTTTGAGACCTTTGTTCGCGAAGTCGAAACGGTCGCTGGCACCAAGCTAAAAGATTCGACTGGAACGCCGCTGGCTGATGGTCAGGATCCAAAGTTTGTTGCAGAAAAAGCATCCAGTTTCCGTCTTGAGCATTTGCTTGATCAAATCAAGGACGATGCGAAGAAGGCTGAAGTGGAGAAGTTTGCAGAGACTCAGTGGGCTGGCGTTGAAGGCGCGATTGATCGCCGCGACCGCAAGCTGAACAGCATGAAACGGGGCGATGAGCTTCGGAGTGGTGTTCTGCAAATGGTCAAGATTTACATCGCGACAAAGCGTGTGATTAGCGTCGGTGACAAGATGGCTGGTCGCCACGGTAACAAGGGTGTGATCTCCAAGATCTTGCCGATTGCCGACATGCCGTTCCTGCCTGACGGGACTCCCATTCAGATCATGCTGAATCCGCTTGGCGTTCCAAGCCGGATGAACGTGGGTCAGATTTTGGAAACTCACTTGGGTTGGGCTGGTGCGAAACTTGGTTTCCAAGCGATCACACCTGTATTCAATGGTGCAAACGAAGAAGACATCAACGACTGCCTGGAAGAAGCCGGATTGCCGCGTCACGGAAAGATTCGATTGACGGACGGTCGTACGGGCGAATCGATGGATCAGGAAACCACCGTTGGTTACATCTACATGCTGAAACTGCACCACTTGGTCGATGACAAAGTGCATGCACGAAGCACCGGTCCATACTCACTGATTACGCAGCAACCGTTGGGTGGTAAAGCCCGCTTTGGTGGTCAGCGTTTCGGGGAAATGGAAGTTTGGGCTTTGGAAGCGTACGGTGCAGCCTACATTCTGCAGGAGTTGCTAACAGTCAAGAGCGACGATGTAGAAGGACGCACAAAGATCTACGAATCGATGGTCAAGGGCGAGAACACATTGGAAGCCGGCACACCAGCCAGTTTCGACGTTCTGACCAACGAAATTCGTGGACTCGCGCTGAACATGCAGCTCGAAAAACGTCCGATCTAGCTCCCGCTAAACCCTTCGATTTTGTGCCGCCTTGCGAGGCGGCACACCCAGCAAAACAAACGTCTGGATTCATCATCCAGACCTAGGCGACACATCCAAAAGCTAAGAGCTAACCGCTAACTGCTAAAGGCTTCATAAATTATGTCGATTGGCGAAACCAGCAACTACGACCGCATTAACGACTACGCTTCTGTCCGAATCTCTTTGGCCAGACCACAGGACATCAAAAGTTGGTCGTTCGGCGAAGTCAAAAAACCCGAAACGATCAATTATCGTACGTATCGTCCTGAGAAAGACGGTCTTTTCTGTGAGCGAATTTTTGGACCTGAAAAGGACTGGGAATGCGCCTGCGGTAAATACCGTGGAATGAAATACAAGGGAATGATCTGCGATCGCTGTGGTGTGAAAGTCACCCACTCGCGCGTGCGTCGCAAGCGCATGGGGCACATCGAGTTGGCCGCGCCGATCGTTCACATTTGGTTCTTCAAAGCGATGCCTTCGCGACTGGGGAACTTGCTGGCGATGAAAACCAGCTCGCTGGAAAAAGTGATCTACTTCCAAGATTACGTTGTCATCGATCCAGGCGAGACGGAGCTTGAACCACTCCAGCTATTGACCGAAGAAGAATTCCGAGCCGCGCGTGCACAGTACGGCGATGGAACTTTTGAAGCGGACATGGGCGCCGAAGCCGTGCGCAAGCTGCTGAATAAATTGGATCTAGTCACGCTTTCAGAAGAATTGCGCGTCGACCTGGAAGAAACCGGTTCGAAGCAAAAGAAGAAAGACCTGACGAATCGCTTGAAGATCGTCGAGGCGATTCGCGACAGTGACAACCGGCCTGAATGGATGATCCTTGATGTCATCCCGGTCATTCCTCCGGATCTGCGTCCGTTGGTTTTGCTTGATAGCGGTAACTTCGCAACCAGCGATTTGAATGATCTGTATCGACGGATTATCAACCGTAATAATCGTCTGCGCAAACTGGTCGATTTGAACGCACCAGAAGTCATCATTCGTAATGAGAAACGAATGTTGCAGCAGTCCGTTGATGCTTTGTTTGACAACAACCGCTGTAAGCGACCTGTACTTGGTTCGTCCAACCGACCATTGAAGTCGCTGACGGATATGATCAAGGGTAAACAGGGTCGTTTCCGCGAAAACCTACTTGGCAAGCGTGTCGATTATTCGGCACGAAGTGTGATTGTTGTCGGCCCGCGACTCAAGCTTCATCAATGTGGTCTTCCAAAGAAGATTGCTTTGGAGCTGTATCAACCGTTTATCATCCGTCGCCTAAAGGAACTTGGCCACGCGGACACGATCAAGTCTGCCAAGAAAATGCTGGAGCGCAAGGACGAAGAGGTCTGGGATATTCTGGAGCAAGTGATCACCAATCACCCAGTGCTTTTGAATCGCGCACCGACGCTTCACCGGATGGGGATTCAGGCCTTTGAACCGATTTTGGTCGAGGGTAACGCGATTCACTTGCACCCACTGGTTTGCAAGGGATTCAACGCTGACTTTGATGGTGACCAAATGGCCGTCCACCTGCCGCTTTCAATTGAAGCGCAGGTCGAAGCCCACACTTTGATGATGAGTACCAACAACGTATTCGCTCCATCAAATGGTAAACCGATCATGAGTCCATCGCAGGACATCGTGATGGGTTGTTACTACAGCACCGTGGAACTGCCTGGTCGCAAGGGCGAAGGCATGACTTTCGCCGGCTATCACGAAGTCGACATGGCGCTCTCGCAAGGCGCAGTGGAGCTGCATTCGAAAATCAAAATGCGACTTCCCAAGAATCAGCGTTTGAAAGCGGATGAAGATTCGGGCAAGTACGGTCAGATCATCGATACGACGCCAGGTCGTGTTCGATTCAACGATATCTTTCCTGACGGGATGGACTTTTACAACAATCCGATGCGAAGTGGTGACTTGGCGAGTGCCATTAGTGACTGCTACCAGCGATTGGGTCGAAAGGCAACGATTCACTTGCTGGACGACATGATGCAGTTTGGCTTTCGCGAATCAACCAATAGTGGTTTGTCGTTCGGCACCGATGACTTGGTGACTCCGGAAACCAAACAGAACTTCATCAAAGACGCTGAAAAAGAGGTAATGAAGCATCGCAAGAGTTATGACCGCGGGCTGATGAGTGGCGAAGAACGCTACAACAAAGTCTTGGACGTCTGGACAGAAGCTCGCGAGCTGATCACGACCGACATGATGGAGGCGATGAAGAATGATGTTCGCCCAGGTGGTTGGTACGTGAACCCCGTATTCTTGATGTCGCACTCGGGTGCTCGTGGTGGTATCGAGCAGATTCGGCAACTTGCTGGGATGCGTGGTCTGATGGCCAAGCCGACCGGTGAAATCATCGAGACGCCAATCAAAGCGAACTTTCGTGAAGGACTTTCGGTACTGGAGTACTTCAGTTCGACGCACGGTGCTCGCAAAGGCTTGGCTGATACTGCTCTAAAAACTGCTGACAGTGGTTACCTGACACGAAAACTAGCTGACGTTGCTCAGAATGTTGTGGTCACGCTAGACGATTGCGGAACAACCCAAGGTATCACCAAGGGAGTTGTTTACCGTGGCGAGAAAGTCGAGGTTCGCTTGGCCGATTCGATCAACGGTCGTGTCAGCTTGCAGTCGGTTGTGAATCCAGTTTCCGATGAAGTCATCGTTGCCGAATCTCAAATGATCACACCCGAAATCGGTCGCAAGATCGAAAGCATGGGCGTTGAGAAACTGCAGGTTCGTTCGCCAATGACTTGCGATGCTCCGCTGGGTGTTTGCCGACGTTGTTACGGCATGGACATGTCGACTGGTTCCATGGTCGAAGAAGGCATGGCGGTCGGCATCATCGCGGCTCAGAGTATCGGTGAACCTGGAACTCAATTGACGATGCGGACGTTCCACATTGGTGGTTCGGTCAGTCGTGAAGCGGTCGATTCGGACATCGCGAGCAAAAAGGCTGGTGAAGTTCGGTTGACAAAGATGCGAGTCATTAAAAACAGCGAAGGCATGGACGTTGTGCTGACGCGAAATGGCGAGATTTGTCTGGTCGATAACCGTGGGCGCGAAATTGAAACATACGTGGTGCCTGCCGGTGCTGTGTTGAAGGTCAAGGAAGGCGACAAGGTCAAAGAAGGACAAATCCTGTGCGAATGGACTCCTTACTCCATTCCAATCATGGCCGAAGTCGAAGGTAAAATTCGATTCGAGGACATCGTCGAAGGCGAGACGATGACCAAGGAACGTGATACGGCCGGCAATATCCGGATGCAAATCGTTGACCACAAGGGTGACTTGCACCCACAAATTGTGGTTGAGGATAACGCTGGAACTGCGCTGGATATTCAGTTCATGCCTGAGCGTGCGACGATTACTTGCAAGGACGGAGCCAAGGTCAAACCTGGTACTGTTATCGCTGAAATCCCACGTGAAGCGGGTGGTGTTTCCGACATCACCGGTGGTCTGCCACGAGTCACCGAGATTTTTGAGGCTCGTAAGCCAAAGGATCCTGCGGTCATTGCTGAGGTGGATGGCGAAGTCGAGATTCTGGCGGAAAAGAAACGTGGCAAGCGAACGGTTGTCGTCCGCAGTGAGTCGGGCATCGAGCGTGAACACCTCGTCCCACACGGCAAGCACTTCTTGGTTCACAGTGGTGACCAAGTCAACGCTGGTCAGTCACTGGTAGACGGGCCGTTGATTCCTCACGATATCTTGCGTGTCTCTGGTGAAGAGGCCGTTCAGCAGTACTTGTTGCACGAGATTCAACAGGTTTATCAGTCTCAGCGTGTTGAGATCAACGATAAGCACTGTGAAATCATCATCGCTCGTATGCTTCGGAAGGTGAAGATCGAGAATCCGGGTGACACGACGTTGCTACCTGGTTTGGTGATGGACAAGTTCCAGTTCCGATCTGCTAACCAAGAGCTTTCCAAGTGCGTGAAGATTGCCAATCCTGGTGATAGCGATTTCACAGAAGGCACGATCGTACCGAAAGAAACGTTCGAGCAAACCAATGCCGAAATCGAGGCTTTGGGCGGTACACCAGCGAAGAGCAAGCGTGCTAAGAGTTCAACAGCGAGTACACAGTTGCTGGGGATTACCAAGGCTGCGGTTCAGTCGAACAGTTTCATTAGTGCGGCGTCTTTCCAAGAAACGACCAAGGTTTTGACAGAAGCGGCACTGGCCGGCAAAGTCGACCGCTTGGTTGGCTTGAAAGAAAACGTGATCCTTGGGCACTTGATTCCTGCTGGAACCGGGTTCCGATTGTTCCAAGAATCAGAGGTCAATTACCGCCGCGAAGCGTTGGAAGAATTGGCTGCCGCCCCGGTTGCTTCACTCGAAGACAGCTTCCCACTTTTGAACGCCGACGAAGGAGCACCTGCTCCAGCACCAACACCAGGTGGTCCGACTGCCGCTTCGTCCGACGAAGCGAGCATTGCGATGAATTCGTTGATGGGTGGCGCTCCTGCTGCTCCAGCCCCCGAACCTGTTGCTCAAGAGACGATTGCGATCGCAGAGCCGGCGCCTGTTCAAGAAGCCGCTCCGGTTGTGGAATCAACTCCAGAGCCCGCACCTGCCGCCGAAACCACGCCGGCTCCAGCAGCAGAACCAACTGATGATTTGACGCAGATCGAAGGCATCGGACCGAAGGTTGCTGAGTTACTCGCTGGTGCAGGCGTTACGACGTTTGAACAGCTTGCAGCATCCGAAGCTGACGACATCAGAGCGTTGCTCGGTGAAGCCGGCGGAATGATGGCGAGCATGGACCCAACGACTTGGCCGAAACAAGCTCAGATGGCTGCCGATGGCAAGTGGGACGAGCTGAAGGTTTGGCAAGATGAATTGGACGGTGGACGGATTGTTGAAGCTGTGGAACCTGATGATTTGACCAAAGTCGAAGGCATCGGACCAAAAGTAGCTGAGATCTTAGGTTCCAAGGGGATCACAACGTTTGCTCAGCTTGCCGCAACCGAAACCGAGCAGATCAAAGCTTACTTAGTCGAAGCCGGTGGCATGATGGGTTCGATGAACCCTGGCACTTGGCCAAAACAGGCCCAGATGGCTGCCGACGGCAAGTGGGACGAACTGAAGGTTTGGCAAGACGAATTGGACGGTGGCGTCTAGGTTCGCAGACCGCTCTGTGCGGCTCGGAATGTCCTCCTGAATTCGGGAGGCTCCCAGCCTTTTTTCAATACGATGCCAGCCTCTCTAGGGGCTGGCATTTTTTTTGTTGTACGACTGCTGAAATGAGCGATTCAGACGTTGGTTGTGGCCTGCGAGGCTGTGATTTTTTATTACCCACCGTTCGTAGTACTGGCTTCAGCCGGAACAGGTTGCGGGATACAACGAATAGCTGTTTGCGAAAAACGTAGTCGGTTAGAAAGAGTCTGGCATACATCTTGCAGAGCCACATGGAATTGACTCAAAATTTGGAATGCATTCCAGCATGAACACGCAAGCTGGATTTGTTCGCGCCAGCGTTTCGTTTAGAGGGCCGGACAGAGAAGCACATTTTCGATTACTGGAACAGAACCGTGATGAAATTGATTCGGTGAATCGCTCGAGCCTATGTTTAAACAAATTCCCGTCGACCGAAAAACCGCAGCTGACCTTGAGCAGTTGGGAAGTAAACGAAAGTTCTGGTTTCGTGATCTCGACAAGAAACGAACTCTGTTCAAGGCCGAAGATCGTGGTACCGGTGAAGATTGGGCGGAGAAGATCGCGTGCGAGCTATGCAAGTTGTTGGGCATTCCTCACGTTCACTATGAACTTGCTATTGAGCTTGAAACCGATACGCCAGGCGTCGTCTGCGAAACCTGCGCTCCGCGGCCAATGTGGTTGATCTTGGGAAACCAATTGCTAAAAACCTATGATGCTGACTACCCAATTGAGCAGACGAGAAATTACAAATTTTCTCAGCATACGGTCGCGGCAGTTGTCACGGCTCTTGGGAGTTTGGAAAAACCCTCAGCTGAATGGACCATCGCCTGCTCCCTGCCAGCAGAGTTCCAACTCGCCTTGGATGTTTTCCTCGGATACGTCATGCTCGATGCACTGATCGCGAATCAGGATCGACATCATGAAAACTGGGCTGTGATTGCTGGCGGCAGTGTACTATCTCTGGCTCCCACGTTTGACCACGGTGCCTCATTCGCAAGGAACTTGGGCGACGAAGAGCGTAAGGATCGTCTCGAAACGAAGGATCGTGGGCGGCATATCCTGAACTTTTCCGCAAAAGCAAGGTCTGCCTTTTATGAAAATGTCGCGGATAACAGGCCTCTTGGAACATTTGAAGCGTACAATCAGTTCGCGGACATCGCTTCGGATTTTGCCGTCCAATATTGGCGAGGTCGGCTTGAATCACTTGAGATTACCGCGGTGGTCGACATTTTGGAGAAAGTACCAATCAGCAGAATGACGAGGATTTCAAAGGACTTTACGTTAGAATTGATCAAGGTGAATAGAGACAGGATTTTGCGAGGCCAATCATGAACAAAGCACTATTCGTCGCTTGGCGGTCTGGCAAACATGTGCATCAGGGCTGGGGACCGGTCGGTCGACTCGATTACGACGGAGCGACTTATCGATTCTCCTACACTCGCGGCGCGAAATTGCTTGACGGGTTTCAGCCGTTCGAGCAGATGAAAGACCTGACAGAAGTTTATGAATCGCCGAACCTGTTTCCCGTTTTTGCGAATCGCCTGCTTTCTGAGTCCCGACCCGAGTACGAAGCGTTTCTGACATGGGGGGGATTTAACGCGGATGACGCTCCCGATCCAATTGCGATTCTTTCCGTGACTGAAGGCATTCGCCAAACGGATCAGATCGAAGTTTTCCCCTGTCCGGTACCAGACACCGATGGATGCTTCTTAAGCAAGTTTTTTGTCCATGGAATTCGCTGGATGGACGATTCGTCGCTATCCAGAATTGAAAGACTCGAAGCAGATGAAAAACTGTTCTTGATGCTCGATATTGGCAATGAGTATGACTCCAATGCCGTCTCTTTAAGAACGGACACTGATCGCGTTATGGTTGGCTACGTACCAAGATATCTTGCACGAGATATCAACCGCTTGACCCATGACTGTGGTCCTGCACATGTGGAGGTTTACGTTGACCGAGTGAACCGTGATGCACCATTACGACATCGCGTTCTGTGTCGGGTGAGAGCGTGCTGGCCTGAGGAATTTCAACCCTGTTTGGGTGATGAGTTCCTGCCGATATCCAGCAGTGTTCCTGAGCGTTGCTGACTCATGCCGACTGGACTGACAGAAGATAAACTTGAGCGAGCTTGTCTCGAATGGTTTCAGCAACTTGGCTATCAGTTCCTGTTTGGCCCAGAAACTGCACCTTAACGGACTGGATTCCGCCTAAAAGCGGTGCTTCAAACGAAAACTCACAGCCTATGCGGCTGGTAGCGTTTTGCCATAGAACTTATGTGCAGGTCCTTGCTGCCGAGCAAGCGATTGGGCACAGTGAGACGCCAGTTTTGGCGGCGGCATTCTTAGATCTGGTCAGAATCAAAAGTCAACACTCTTTGTTGGCTAGTTTTGGAAAGACAATATGGCGCACCTAAATTTTCAGAACCTGCCACCGATTGTTGCGTTGATTCTAAAGGAACAGCGCGCAGGTCTGGTAAATTGCTGTTATCCTGTACCGGTCGCGGAATCCGCGAACCCACCATCCCCGACGGGAAATGGGGTCAGCGCACGTCGTTGGCCTCCCACCTAGCTCGGTCTGCTGTCGGACCGTCTAGAATTTATCCAAATCCATCATCTTGGCCGCAAGTTCGAGACTCGACTTTATAAAACGGAAGGATATTTGCATGACCGCAGACTCAGCGGAATTGACCGAAGCAGACGTAAGCAAGCTAAATGAGGCTCGCCAAAAGATCTTGGACGAATTGGGCAAGGTCATCGTCGGTCAAGAAAACGTCATCGACGAAATCATGATTTGCCTGTTCAGTCGCGGCCACGTGATGTTGGAAGGCGTTCCTGGGCTAGCCAAAACGTTGATGATCAGCACGTTAGCCAAAGCACTGGAACTTTCGTTTAGCCGTATCCAGTTCACGCCTGACTTGATGCCAGCCGATGTGACGGGAACCGAGATCATCGAAGAAGACCGTTCGACCGGTCAACGTGATTTTCGCTTTATGAAAGGCCCCTTGTTCGCCAATGTAGTTTTGGCGGATGAAATCAACCGAACGCCTCCCAAGACTCAGGCGGCTCTGCTCGAAGCGATGCAGGAACGCCAAGTCACCGTTGGTCGGGTGCGACATGAGTTGTCCGATCCATTCTTTGTCTTGGCAACCCAAAACCCGATTGAGCAAGAAGGAACGTATCCGCTGCCCGAGGCGCAGCAGGACCGTTTCATGTTCAAGGTCTACGTTGAATACCCAAGCTTCGATGAAGAATTCGAGGTAGCTCGGCGAACGACTGGTACGTCTTCGGGCGACGTGAAACCGGTGTTGAGTGCCGAGGAGATTTTGCGACTTCAGAACTTGGTTCGCCAGGTTCCTGTCAGTGATCACGTGATTCGCTACGCTCTTTCTCTGGTCCGCCAGACGCGTGTTGGCAGTGACGGGATCCCTGACTTCGTTGACGATTTAGTAGGATGGGGTGCAGGTCCACGAGCCGTTCAGTTCTTGATTCTGGGCGGTAAAGCTCGGGCACTACTGGAAGGTCGGTTCCATGTGCAAGTCGAAGACATCCAGCACTTGGCAAAGCCTGTGCTGCGACACCGAATGGTGGTGAATTTTGCTGCCGAAAGTGATGGAATTACTAGCGACGATGTGATCGAACGTATCGTTGCCGCAACACCTACCACCGAAGACGAATTGTCACGCGATGCCCGATTCCAAAAGATATTTGCGTCCTGAAGTTACCGGGCGTATTCGTCGGCTGGAGCTGACGGCACGCCGTGTAGTTGAAGGCTTTCTATCGGGAATGCACAGAAGCCCATACTTTGGGCAGTCGATTGAATTCTTGCAGCACCGACAGTACACCCGAGGTGACGAAATCCGTCACATCGATTGGAAGGTGTACGCGCGCCAGGACCGATTGCATATCAAGCAGTACGAAGAAGAAACAAATCTTCGACTGACTCTGATGATCGATCGCAGCGGCAGCATGGCTTATGGAAAAGACGAATCCAACAAGTTTGATTACGCGGCGTCGATCGCGGCTTCACTTGCCTACCTTGCACTTCGTCAGAAAGATGCGACTGGATTGATCACGTTCGATCAAAACGTTGGTGCTTCGGTTCCTCCGAAAAGCAATCAGCAACAATTGA
>CAYNNP010000166.1:0-14802 GCA_964398215.1 uncultured Pirellulaceae bacterium
TGCCGCAGCAAGAATAAAAAGGTCGGAGAGTTTTCGTTTGTAGTACCGGCTTTAGCCGGAATCCGGTCCGTTACCCCACAACCTTTTCCGGCTAAAGCCGGTACTACGAACGGTGGGTAATAAAAATCAGAGACTCGGAGGCCGACACAATTTCTGTCGCTGAAAGTCTTCGATAAAGTCGTTTAATCGGCAGGCGAAGGCGCACGTGTGCGCCTACGGCTACCGGTTAAACGAAAACAACCTCTGGCCATCTGACAAACTATTCGTCGACGCTGTTTGCTTCTGCTTCGAATTGCTGCAGCATCTCGGGGAGTGCTAATCGGCCTCTCGCGTACTTGGCGGCTTCGCTTTCGGGGTAATCCCAGCGACAGCGATTGTAGCGCCGAAAGGCTTCGCGATTGTTGCGGCCGAGTCGATACGACTCGCCAGACCAGAACAATGAATCAGCGGCGAGTTCGTCGTCTGGAAAGTCTTTGGTAAACAAATCAAATGCGCCACCAGCTTTCTTGAAGTCCTCTTGTTTGTAATGGCACTGGCCGACGCGAAATGCCATCTCGGGAGCATGGTCGTGCCCCTCGAATCGCTCGCCAAACTTCGCGCCCACCTGAGCGGCTACGTCAAACAACTCTCGCTTATAAAAATAGTCCGAGATGCGAATCATCACGCTGGCTATCAACGGGCTCTTGGGGTGCGTCGCAGCCAGCGTCACATAGGCTTCCAAGGCTTCATCAAAATCACCCGCTTCCTCGTACGACTGAGCAAGTTTGTAGCGAGCGTCGGCGGCCAGTGTGTGATCCGGATAACGTTGGATGATCATCTCGTAGGACTTGATGGCTTCGTCCCACTGCTCTAATTCTTGCGCGAACTGGCCGAGCAAGTACGCGACGCGGGGAGCGTATTTCGGGTCCGGATAGTCCTCCATCACTTCTCGCAGAACCCGTCGACCGGCTTCCAAATCGCGTTTTTGTTCTTCGCTGCGTTCAAGCTGTTTGTGGCTTTTGAAAAGTTCAAAATAGCTTTCAGCGATCCGGAATTTAGTTTCAACCGCGAGCGTTTCGTCATTGAACGTTTTAGTAAACGCCGTGACCAATCCGTCGGTGCCGATCACGACTGGTATCTGCTGCGAAATCTCTAGCGTTTCATCGCTCTCCGACGCAGGGTCAATGTACTTTGCGGTGATCTGGTCACCAAAGTAACATTCAATCGCCGGTTCATTGGAGTCCAAGTTATCTTTCGACGGTGCCTCGTTGGCTTTCAACAAAAACGATCCATTGAACAAACCACTATGTGCCATCGATTCGCTTAGTTGCACCGTTTCTTGTTCGCCGAACTTGGTCGTGATTTGGATTGAAACCGTATCGCGATCGTCGGACACATCCTGGTCGGGATCCGAAAGCGAAAAGTAGATCTTTTCACCAACGTGTAGCGATTCAACAGGCTCTTTGAATTCGCGGTCGCAAATCATCAGCGCGCCGTTGGAAACGAGTCTGGCCTGCGAAAGCAATTTTTCTTTTTCACCATCCGGTCGCAATGAATCGCTGTAGGCCGCAGTCACCGAATCTTTGCCGGTTAAATTCAGCACACGAGCAATCATGTTGTTTTCGACTAGCTCGTCACTCTTATCGACTGAAAGCACCGTTCCGATTTGCGAGACTGGCATGGAGGCTGATTTTGGAACCAACTGCGGGCTATCTTTGCCGCCCAACTGCAATATGACTTGGCCAATGAAACGACCTTGTTCCAACGCCTTGATATTGTCAACGCGTCGGCGTCGATTGGTGAACGCATTGGAGATAACGCATTCGACGATGACGGCCGATCCGTTGCTAGCCAGCACGGCGACTTTGACACTACTGCCACTGTTCTTGGCGCGATCGGGATCAATCACTTCGACAGTCAAAGGCGCGTTGAGCGAGACCTGCGTTTCCGAACTATCTGGATCTTGCGGCACGATATCAATGATTGGTCGTCGCAGATCGCCACCTTGCCGAAAACGCGCGCGGGTAGCGAGGATCTGAATCTGCCCATCGCTGGGTTCGGTGACATAGACAACCGATTCGCGCGGAACAGCATGGCCAGGAAAAGTATTTTGTTCGTCCAAGTACCGGATGTAGACACGGTCGCCCGATTTGACCATCAGCTTGCCGTCCTCGGTCTTGTCGCTGGTATCAACTTCCTTGGTGAAAACACCCGAGTACTCTTCGGTCTCGGTTGCAGTCAACTTCATTGGCGGTTGATCGTTAACAAAAACTTCAAGGTCGATTGTGTCTCTGGCCGCCGATGTGTCCTGATCGTAGTCAGTGATTTCTACCACAAGCCGCTCGCCCGGATCGATGCGCATCAAATCCAGTCGTTGCTCAAGCACTTGGCCGCTGGTTGAACGGGTGAATTCGTAAACGATCGGTTCGACTTGGGCGTTGAAATAGGTCGCCGTCATTTTTGCAGAAAGCAATTGGCTACTGCCGGTTTCATTCTGTGTAAATTCGTCCGTATAAGTCGCTGTCACGGTATCGCCGGCAGCGATTTCTAGCACGTTGTTATCCGCCAAAGACAACACGTCTTGTTTCGTTGGAATGTAAGTTTGCTCCTGCGTTTCGCCACCGATTTCAATGTGGTTGATCGCAATGCTCTCGCCCAGGTATTCGTTGACGACGAATCGTGTGTAACGCAGTTCCGTACTGGGAAACCTAAAGTCCCATTGGTTTTCGGTGACCATGACCGCTGCGCCAGCGATTGGCCGCAGTTCGATCTTGCGCAGGTGCATCAAGCTATCGGACGTAATCTCCGTTGGTGTGATTCGCAATTCATGCTCGCCCGGTTTTTCGAATACCAGCGACGCGACACGTGAGCCTTGAAAGCGATCGAAACCGCCCGTGTTTGGCACGGAACAGGGAATGCGTTTTCCATTGACTTCGATGACAAATCGGCTGCCGTCGCCGGGATGCCCAAGGTCCATCCAAACGTCATAGGCGCCGGCGCTGGGAACCGGAAATTTCCATGTCGCTGTGTCTTCGTTGTCCCTCCAGTTCATCAAAGCAGGAGTCTTGTCTTTTTCGCGAGTTCCGAACTCCTGTGTTTTCTTTTTCAGTTTGGCGTCGGCAGCATTCAGCGCGATCGCGTCACCGGTTTTTGCGACTGGCTTTGCTGCGGGAGCTTTCGAGAGCTCAAAGTCAGCGGCACTGAATGGAATTAGACTGACGCGATTCGAGGTCAAATTGGACCGTGCGATCGTGGCTTCGACACCGCGCGTGCCAGCGGTGCAGGCCGCAAAGATCGTTAAATCATGAGCACCCGGCGGTAGCCAAAGATCGACGGATTGTTTGCCGCGTTTGATTGGCATTTCAACAATTCCGTTCAATGCCAATCCGGTAACGTATCCAGTGACCGCAATCCGCACGGACCCGGGCCGTTGCTGAACCAGTTTGCCAGTCCACAAAACTCCGTGTGCCTTTTTTGCGCGATCCGCGTCTTTGTCCAACGACCAAGCCAGTTCGTTAGGCGTTGACGAGTCCATTGGACTGCGGTTCATGCCCAGGTCGGCAACCTGATTCCAGTTTGTGTAGGTGTGATAGTTGCCTACATAAACTCGCTGAGTCATTCTGGCGAATTCTTTGGCGGCCGGTTTGGCTTTCTCCCGCTCAGGGTTGCTGGCGATGCGAAACCAGAACTCGCCATCGTTGCTGCCCAAAAGGTCGGCGCGGACGGGGGCGTTGATGGCTGCATCGGGCGTTGACATGCGAACGCGAGAAACTTTTTTCAAGTCCTTCATGTCCACCGTTAGCGTCTTGGGAGTCTGCCCATCGGGCTCGGCAAGCCAACTGGTTTTGGGATCCAAGTCGATCGCCATCAGCGGGCTGTGATCCAGCGCAGTGTCGCTTGCCAGCGCACCGGCGGGTAACTCGGCGGTCTTGGCGTTGCCTTCAAATATTCCTGAGTGCGGTTCGGTTTCTTGGATCAGAATTTGAACGCTGTCGCCGCTGTCCGCCACCAGTTTGATAGGCACAAGATCACGGTCGTTGGAAAGATCGCGATCGGGATCAACGACTCGCAAGTAGACGTCGTTTCCAGGTTTGATTTGATTTTCGGGGCGTTGCTGCGAGACGCGCTGATCACCCATCTCTTCCTCTTGCTCCTCACGTGCTTCGCGCTCGATCCGTTCGCTAAAGGACTCCTCTTTCTTGTCTTGGATCTTTCCGCTGGCGGCTGCAAACACCGCATTCGATGCGATTTTAATCTCAACATCCGACAGCGGGACTTTCTTGAACTCCGACTTGAACTGCTCGGGGTAATCACACTCGATCGTGTCATTTCCCAACAGTTGCAAGACATTGTCGCCGGGTGTTGCTGGCCCCAACTTCGTCAACACATCGGCACGAAACAAACCGCGGCCGGCGCCGGTGCTGACAAGATTGATTTTTTCTTGGTCGCCACCAGGTTTCGATGTAATGATGACCGGAATTTTATTGTGCCCACGGCTAATCCCAAGATCGCTGTCGTGGACCACAATCGACAACGGCATTCCGGGTGCGTGAAGTCGTTTGCTTTTGCGACCAAGTCGACCAACAGTTCGCAGTAGATTCAGCTGATCGATATAACGTTCTTCGCTACCATAAACTTCCGAAAGACTAAACAGTGCTTGGTTGGCAAGCGAAACATCGGGAACGCGTTCCAGCACACTGCGAAAGATATCTCGCGCGTCGTCGCGGTCGCCACGACGGAACGCCAACACGCCTCGCAGGAATTCGGCTCTCACAACAATGTCCATTTCAGGGCTGCGAGCGAGTTCTTCAAAGATCAATTCCGCCTGGTCAAACACCTTTTGTTCCATGAACGATTCGCCGATACCGAATCGCGCTTCCACGGATTGCTTTGATTCAGGGTAGCGGTTGATCGTCGTTGTGAACTCACTGCGTGCGACATCGAATCGACGCGACTTGAAGTAATTTCTAGCCAGCAGCAGTTGCATCTCCGCCTTGTCTTCTTCGCCAACCTGCTTCGATTCGCTGTTGGCAACCATCCAACCTCGCAAAACATCCTCAACGTACTCGTGGTTTTTATCGCCACCGGCAGCCGTCCGTTGGCGACACACCATGCTGATCAAATCGACTGGCAGCGTGTTGCGATGTTCGTCGAACAGTGAACTGTTTTCTTGGTAAGTCGTCATGGCGAGTTTTTCGTCACCCAAACGCAAGTACAATGCGGCTTGCAGGAGCGGCGCGATCGGGCTGTTCTCATCGATCGTCAATCCGACACTTCCCAGCCGGGCATAGCACTGGGTCACGATGTCTCGGGCAGCCTTCTTGCGGCGATCATCGATAGTCAGATTATTGGCAAGCAACCCGGCAGCGATCGTTGCCCCCTCCATGTACTGCTGGTTTGTGACGGCGGATTGAGCGTACGGAAAAATGCCATCCCAGGTGTTCCATCGATTGTCGATCAGTACGGTGGCTCGTTGGCGCTGTAGCAATTGCTGCATCCGAGGCAATTTGCTGGCGTCGCCCATTTCTAACAATGCCAGCCGTGCCGCTGACGAAGGCGTACCACAATCCATCGCCGCGACCGCTCGAAACACCTTTTGCTTATCTTCATCGCTGGCTTCGCTATCACGCCGGATTCGGTCGACCCAACCGTAGACCTGATAGATGTCCAAATCCCAAGGCTGCAGCGGACGTTCGATGTGCCGTTGTTGCGATTGCTTTAAAACAGCTGCCATCTGATCAAGATTTCTATCGTCGAAATGTTGGCCAGCAAGCCAAGTGGCGTATCGCCCTTGGAACGGCGAATCGGTTTGTTGAAGCTGAGTCAGAAATTTGAGTTTCGGCTGTGCCTCCAATGATCCCATGATTCGCTGTGAGCACTCGCGTGAATCGGTGCTAGAAGGATCAAGTGTTTTGTAGCGATTCCAATACGCGATCGCTTCAGTTTTCAATTCCAACCGCGATAAAACGTCACCGGTAAAGGCGGCGTGATCGGGTCGGTCACCATGCACTTTCTTGTCAGCGTCAATCCACTTCAGAGCCGCTTTGGCCAAATCCGCGTCCTTGTTCTTTTCAGCCGCAATCAATAAACGCCGCCAAATGTCAGGACGCAAATCGGGCGTCTTTAGTTTCAGCATGTGCAGTGCCGCTTCACGTGCCACCTCTGGCGCCGAAAAGTCGGTCGCTGACTCAAGCCAACGCTGGGCTGCATCTATATCGGTAGGTTTTCGGCTGACTAGTTTTCCGTAGTAGGTCGCCGAATTTTTCTTTTGGTTGTTGCTAACGTAGTGACGGTAGTACGCACCTTGAGTTTCCAGCAATCGATTCACGTATTCGTCGGACAACCGACTGACGATGCCATCAGCGAGCAGTTTGTCGCGCACCTGGGCTTCTTGTTTGGAGTGCCGAAACGATTGCTTTGCCGACAAGGCCAACACTGGATCATTCTTGGCCCGCTTCCATTCAGCTTCCAGCAGATTCGCGCGAGCCTTGCGGTTGCGGTCACGCCGGGCTGCTTGTCGCCAGTTGGAAACGTACGTAGAAAATTTCTGCAATTCAGGGTGCTTTTCGCGAGCAGACAAGATCAGTTTCATGTCGGTAATGAATTGATCATCGTCTTTGGCTTCGTTCAGCAGCCAATCGATCGCGGCGTTGCTGTAGCCATCATCACTGGGCGATTTGTCGATCAAGTCGCGAAGCATCTGACGAGTTTTGACCGGAGTCTTCATGCGATCACGATACAGATTGAAAGCGAGCGTGTATCGCAGGTAGGCTGCATCGTCCTTGTTGACCTTCAAGGCATCGAGGATCGTTTTTTCAGTGGCCGCGTAACCATCCTGTTCTTTAGCGCTGTGTTCGACGAACAGACGGGCCGCGTCACCACTTCTGGCATCGAAGGCCAGCACTTTGCCCAGCAGATCGGTTGCTGCGTTGGTGTTGTTTTCGCGCAAGTAGGCTTGAGCGAGTGCGGTCAGTCCACGAAAACGATCGTCACGTGCCGGGTAGTTCTTGGCGTATTCTTTTGCGATCGTTGCAATTTCAGCGGGTTTTGACTTGCCATAATCCAGTTGCTCGATCAGCCGATAGTGCGCCAGTTGGTCATCACGTATCTTGCGCGCGGCGGCATAGCTGCGGGCGGAATTCGCGTGTTGACTCAGGCGTGCATAGTTTGACGCCATTTGGATGTGTAAACTTCGCAACTGCTCTGGATCAGTAATGACCTTCATTTGCAAAAGTTTGTTGGCCGCTCGATTCGACTCCGCCCATTTGTTGACGCGGGCCCAAGACTCCACCGATCGCAAACCGATATTCCTTGCAAACACGCCCTTGCTGACAGCCATGAGTTCTTCGCCGATCTCGCCGCCCAACGCGATTTGTTGGTGGCCGCGCATCGATGTATAGCGATCGATTGCTCGGACAGCCGCCAGACGACCAGCCGGATTGTTCTTTTGACGTTTCCAGATCGCCGCGAAGGCCGCCGCCGCTGCCGCGCGATCTTTGCCCATATCCAGCGTATTGGCGAGACGCAATTCGATATCCGCGCATTCAGCAACGGCAGGGTAACGTGTTAAAAACTGTCGACACGCAACGACCAAATCCTTGTTGCGGCTCATGGCTTCCAAGCCGTCGATCAATTTCAGCATCACATCCTTGTGACGTTTGTCCTGAACGTGGGAAGCGACAAAACGGTTGGCGATTCGCACAAGCCCGAATACGCGACCGTCGCTGTGATAAAGATCAGTCAATTTGACCATCACATCGGCGGCTTCAGGCGTGCTGTCTTTGAACTTGCCAAGTTCTGCTTCTAGCTGGGTGGCTTGCTGACTGATCGCATCCAACTCAGCAGGCTGCTGGGCAAATGAATTTTGGCAGGCTCCCAATATTAGAAAGCTTGCAACGAGTGCCAATCGAATCTTGTACTTTGTTTGTCTCATCAGACTAAAACCCCGCTTGGGAGAGTGTGTCGGAGATTTGTTTTGCGTCGGCCGCCAAAGGGCTTTCGGGGAAGTCGCTAATCAGTTGATCAAAGCGGCGCCGAGCCTCCTTCTGCTTGCTCATTTTGTAAAGACAGCGGCCGTAGTTAAAAAGAATCACATCCAGAAATTTGGCATCCGGATGGTTGTCCAGAACGTTGTCAAAAGTATCAATCGCGCGATTGAAGTCTTCGCGTTCGTAGTAGTAGTCAGCCATTTTGGCGACGGCCTCACCGACACGACCACTATCAGGAAAATGATCGAACACTTTCTTGTATTCTTGGAACGCGCGGTCGGCCAGTTCTGCGCCGCCACGCGCGGTAGCCTTGGTCGCCATCGCTTCGTACGCTTCGGCGATCCCGTACTGAGCCTCGCCACGCAACAAGCTGTCTTCCATGTTGACTAGGCGTGTGTAGATGCCGATGGAACGGCGAAAGTCACCTTGTTTGCGAGCGACATCGCCAAGCTGCAAAAGAGCATCGTCAACAAAGCCGCTGTCCGGGAACTCGCGCTGCAAACGCAAGCACATGGATGCGGCAAGTTCCAAGCGATCCATTTCAAAATAGATGTGCCAGAACTGCACGTAGGTTTCTTCCAGCGCGCGGCCACCCAGTCCTTGGGCGTCCTTCATCACCTCTTCGCAAACATTCAGTGCTGTTTGATACTTTTCCTTCGCCTTGCTCTTGAGTCCAAACTCTTTGTAGCGATTTCCAATTTTTGTCATCGCGCTAGCGGTCTTGAGTCGTGTTTGAACTCGCAATTCTTGGTTTGATATTTCGGCACGCGTGACACGTACACCGCCAATATTGCCCTCCAAGCACTTTGCTTTGGCGACCAATTCATTCTGCCCGGCACTGCTGTTGGATTCATCCAAGTACACCAGTCGGACTTGGTCACCCGGCAAGGCTTGTAGTAGATCATCGCCGGATGTTGCGTTTTCCGATTTCACCACCGGAATCGCACCGTGAAAGACACCGCTGTGGACCGAGTTGCTTTTTGGTTTCTGGGCAGGTTCGTCCAGAACGTTGTCGTCGTCGCCAGTGTTCATCTCACCGCGCTGCGCGTCGGTCAAATTCGCCTCGGCAAGACGCACGGTGGCTTGGTCCACGCGTTTGTATCTCTCGATCTCTGGGGATTCTTCTTCGCCCGCCTCCGGCGTTCCCATCTTGATCAATTCATCTTCGATCTCATCATCGGTCTTTAGCCGATAGACTTCGACTTGGACTTCCAGCGTATCCGCTTTGTCGCTGGTGTCACGGTCGGGGTCGGCGACACGCAAGTTCACATTTTTGCCGATAACAACTCCCTTCAAGGATTCTTCAAAAGCGCCGTCCGTGATGGCAATGACACCGTCGCCAACCACTTCGGCCGAAACCAATACGGGAACGTTCAACTTTTTCGCGGAAGTATGTTCATCGACGTAGCGAACTTTCACAACATCGCCGCCTTTGACTTCCAAGAATCCGTTTCCGGGACTTGGCACGCCCAGCGTTGACGGGATTGATCCGAGCACCAAGCGAACGTTGCGGCCAACTGAATAGCATTCGATTTGTTCGGAATCACCACCACTGGATTGGCATTCGACCAATACGGTTTCTTCTGGATCAAGAACTGCGAGGTCAGCGTCTTCGATTTTCACAAAGAACCGCTTGCCGGCTTCCAGTTTGTTGGTGTCGGAGTTGTCGCTGGAGAGAGTTGTTCCGACTCGCTCCAGCGCGTCGATTGCACGACTGTAATGAGCCAACTGAAAATGTCCAAGTCCGATGTAGTAGTACGCTTGGTTGACTTCTGGACTGGTTGGGAATTCTTCGATCACACCACGCATGAGCTGAAAACACTTGCCATAGTTGCGTGCGTGATAGAAACAGACACCCATCTTCAATGTTGCTTCGCTACGCTGCGCGTCGTCGGTGTTTTCTTCGACCGATGCTGATTCAAAATGGACTCGAGCACGATCATAGGATCGATCTCGCTCCAAGAAATAGTCGCCCAGTCGCATGTGAGCCAAGAATCGAACCTTGCTGCGCGGGTATCGCTCGATGACACTTTGCCAGATTTCAATGGCTTTGGCGGTCTCTTCGGCTTCGTAGCGTGTCACGCCGGCAGCCAAGAGTTTCTTTGCGGCGCGGTCTTCAACCAACGATCCTCGCACGGGACCTTGAGCGAAAGCCGATCTGCTGGTCGAAAAACAAACCAAGATCACCGCGACCGCGAACTGTAACTGATGTTTGAACTTCACTGCTGTTGGACCACGTTGGCGAAAGCTTGAGTTGTCTATACAAAACCGGCCTGATGAAATCGCTTGATTTCCCCAGACCGGCGTTCGATTTAAGTCTAGTTTGTGTTACCAGCAATCATTAGCGAAAACCGGTTCAGGGCGAGTGAAATCGGGGTTGCTGTACAAAAAGGGACGGTCTGTGGAATCGCTGCACTGGTTCAGGTCCGAGTACACTGCGGACAACCCGCACGACCGCCAAATTACTGTGCCAAAACGATTCACTCGCGCTAGTCGTCGGCCAACTTGCGCAGAAATCGAACGCCACAAAAACGGCGGCTAGCGCCTTGCCGCTCACAAAACCCGAATGACCTAGGAATACAAGCCGTCGATCAGCGTGCCGTCATCGACCAGTTTCATTGGACGTCCCTGGCGAGTAAACACTTCCTTGTCAGGGTCGATGCCAAGGCCATGGCAGATCGATGCGTGAATGTCAGCTACTTTGACTGGCTGATCATTCGGCATCCCACCGTCTTCGTCACTGGATCCGATTACGTTTCCACCTTTGATTCCACCGCCAGCCATGAAGCAACTGAATACTTTCGGCCAGTGATCGCGACCGCCACCATCGTTGATGCGCGGCGTCCTGCCAAATTCGGACATCATCAGGACCATCGTTTTTTCCAGCTTTCCAGAATCCGCCAAATCCTGCAGCAGTGAACCCAGCGCCGGGTCCATGACTTCGCCGTGCTCTCGCATGCGGAAAAAGTTATCGCCGTGTGTATCGAATCCACCACGATTGACTTGAACGAATCGAACGCCTTCGTCAACCAAACGCTTGGCCATCAGAGCACCGCGTCCGAACGGCGTGTCACCGTATCGCTCCAGATCTTTGGCAGGAACCTTGTCCAGCTTGAACGCTTCCAGAGAAGGACTTCGCATCAAACGAACTGCATCGTCGATCGCGGTCGCTGTCGACGTCAAACGTACATCGCTGGTGCTGCCGTTGAAACGCTTGTTGAACTTTGCCAACGCCTCCAACCGCTTGTTGCCACGCAATTCAGAAACACCCGATGGGAATTTCAAGTACGGATCGGGGTCACCAGGATTGGCAATGAAGTACGCCTCGCAGCTTTGCCCCAAGTAGCTGGCCGTTCGTGCTTGTCCGCTGATCGTGATGAAGGCCGGCAGATCACCTACCTGTCCTCGTTCATGAGCGATCACAGAACCGACTCCTGGATGCTGAACAGGCCCGGGCAGAAAACTAGTTTGCAGATTATACGCCGCTCGGCCGTGAGCACCTTGTGTGCCAGCAATCGACCGGATCAAGGTAGCGTTGTGCATTTGTTTGGCGACCGTTGGCCAGATTTCCGAAATCTGAATGCCGTCGGCCGACGTGTTGATCGGATCAAACTCGCCTTGCGTTGGGCGACCTGGTTTCGGATCCCACGTATCGATGTGAGACATTCCGCCTCCGCACCAAAACAGAATCACGTGTTCGCATTTCGCCGCATGGTCTTTTCCGGTTGCGGCAACCAATTCGTGGATCGGCATCCCCAGCAAACTCGCAGCAGTGGCTCCCATGGCCGACTGACGCATCATTCGTCGGCGTGTCACTTTGTAGTCTTTGCAGGCACTCATGAATCAGACTCCTTTGAAGGATTAATCGTTCGTGTTTTTTGAAGGTATGTTTTGGGCGAAAGAGAATCAGGGGACAAAGCGAAATTCGTTGCAATTCAGCAGAACCCAACGCAGGTCCGCCATCCCATCAAGTTCTGTTTTGCCGCTGGCGATAATTTGTTTGGCTTCGGCAATCTCGTCATCGGAAGGCAACCGAGTCAGAATTTCAAAGTACGTGTATCGAACCGCTCGGTGAATGTCTTTGCTGCCACCGACCAGCATTTTGTAAACGGGTTCCAGCTCGCCGACACGAGCGGCTTCGTGCGTGAGTCGTCCGTTCAGCATCATCAAAGCCTGTCGCATGGATGCCGTTTCGATTCGGTCTTCGCCCAAATCGACACGTGATGGCTGGCCAAACAATCGCAGGAAGTGTCCTGGCGGAGCTGGCGTCTGCATGCGGTACGACGAACTGAACTTTGGATTGTCATCAATCGTTTTGTCAACGTACTTTGTCACATACTTCATGCCCGGTTTACGAGCCGGCATGTCCTTCATACGCATCGCTTCGATTTCTTCTTTGGTCATTTTCTGCATCGTGTCGATCATCGGCGCGTCATCTTTCTGCATCAGCAGTGCCGCAAAATCAACTTCGATCGCATTCTCTAAACCGTAGTTTTCCGACGAAGCCATCATCTCCTGTGTTTCCATTTCCATGGTTGGTTCTGGATCATCGGCATCTTCGTCAGATGAATCGTCACCATCAGGTTCGACAGGAACTCGAATACGTGTCTTGACCACTTTGGGGTTTGTGCCGGGGCGGTGTTTGACGGCGAACAAGTGGCCAGCAGTGACGATACTGTCGAACATCGCTTCGGCTTTCATTCGCCGCATAGGAGTCGCCAAGAAATTGCTTTCCAGTTCATCGCGATCCAATTCGCTGGCTTCTAGTGGAACGTGTTGCCGAGCATACGTGTCGCTGGAAACGATTTCGCGAACCAGCCAACGGAAACTAAAGCCGTTGGCGACGAATTCTTCTGCCAAGAAATCCATCGTCTTCGGGTGTGATGGCGGGTTCTCGTCGCGAAAGTCATCAACGGGATCCACAAAGGCTCTGCCAATCAAATCATTCCAAACGCGATTCACCAACGACCTGGAAAAGTACCGATTGCGGGGGCTGGTGACCAATCGCGAAAGCTCTGCACGCAGTTTGCTTTTCTTGTAAAGTGCCGCGTTGATATCGATGCCACGCATGTCGGATTTCGCTTCCGATAAAACCTTTATCGTAGGCATGCCAGCACCACTCAAGCGACTTTTCGTTTTCTTGCTGGCAGACGAAAGCAGGTCGTCGACTGATGGACCAGTTTTCTTTTCTTTCTTTGCTGTTCGCGATGCAACCAGTTTGTTGTAGCGGTCAATGAATTCCAAGTTTTCGGATTCATCTAAATATGGAAACGGGAAGCTAGGGTTCATCACCGATCGGTCTTCTGGTTCCGACTCGTCTTCTGGCGGCCACATGACCGTTGAGTCTTTTCCCTCGGTTGTGAAAACCGTGTTGGTCAATCGGTTCTGTTGGCGTCGCGTTTTTCCATAGAATGCTGCGACGCTATAAAAGTCCTCGCGAGTCCAACGATCAAAGGGATGGTCGTGACACTGCGCACAGCTGATTCGGATGCCCATGAATACTTGCGCGGTTGAACTGGCTAGAGCCATCGGGTCGGCATCGTCACCCAGAATGAATCCGACTTCGGGAGTACGTCCTTCTTTACCATTAACGCTGATCATCCGCCGACACATATCGTCGTACGGCATGTCTGTTGCTACCGCATTATGAACATAGGCCAACAGTTCAGTGCCACCTTCTTTGCTGCTGCGGATCCGCAACATGTCCGCAAAGAACGCGCTCCAGCGATTCGCAAAGCCCGGGTCGGCCATGTAAAAATCGATTAGTTTCTCGCGGCGTTCTGATTCTGGCCATTTTAGATAGGCCGCAATCTCTTTGCCGGTTGGGATTCGGCCTGTCAGGTCCAAGCACAAACGTCTTGCAAACCCGAGGTCATCAACCGCAGGTACTGGCTTCGCGTCGACCGCCAGAGCCTTGACCTCGTCAGCCAAGACGACGTCGACTTCACCGGCATCCGATTGGACGGCAATGGTCATCACCGCGGCAAAGCCAAACAGTAAAACACTCAGTCGCATTTTCGATTCCTGGTTCTGCGAATAGGAGTCTGTTGAAGGCCGATCGAGGTGGGATTGGTGATCGGCACGAAACACAACCAGATATTTTTATCGAGGTTGCGAATGCCTATGATAGCGACTTTTGCTCCGCAAACCTACATTAACGCCGACTTAAAGCAGAAGTGGCTGCCAAAAGACGTTTTTTTGGCGATTTTTGGAGTGGTGCTTGGTTGTTGGCCGGAGCAAGGACGCTTTCTTGGTAACCCGAAGCGTGAAAGCGTGAGCGAGGGACAATCAATATTGACTGGGTCCCTCGCTCACGCGCCGGGTTACCAAATTCAAAAAAACTACTTTGCTGCCATCGTGACCGCGCGCACTTCTGCGACAAAGTACTGGTGTTGGATCCAGTGCGGACTGATGTCGACGCGCCAGCACGCGTGGTTCACTGGTTCGATGTTGCCGTCTGG
Source organism: uncultured Pirellulaceae bacterium (assembly GCA_964398215.1). Lineage (GTDB taxonomy): Bacteria > Planctomycetota > Planctomycetia > Pirellulales > Pirellulaceae > CAYNNP01. Next base: position 14,429 of record CAYNNP010000166.1, read on the forward strand.
TATCGGCGTCACCGTTCTTGCTGCCAATATCGAAGAAGCATTCGGCAGTGAAATGAACCGAGTCCCGAACGGTTCGATATGCATATTGTGGATTGTTCCACCAACAGCCTGAAACTCCCGCAGTCCAGCCGAGCTGAACGCTCCTGCCACCTCGAAGCTGAGCGGCGGGTGAGTGTCATCCACCAGCACCGCTGACTTCAACTGGTCGACTTGTGGATCAATCAACAGCCCAACTGCCACGCTCGAATAATGGAATCCTTTGAAAGGCACGACGGACGTCCGGCTTGTTGGGCTGAATCGAATTGTGTTGGTGTCATATACTTTTGAACCAAGCAGCGCCTGTCCGGCTTCGTAAACAGTCCATGAGCTATTCG
>CAYNNP010000167.1:0-9655 GCA_964398215.1 uncultured Pirellulaceae bacterium
CTTATTTGGCTTCAACGGAAGTAACCGGAGCACGGATGATTCCACCAATTCTTTTGCTCGACTGCACAGGCGGAATATTCGTTGGCATCAGCGTCCTTGCGATGTGCCAATTGCTGAGCGAGTTGGAGGGACTGCCGTTGTCAGTCGTGATATTGATGGGCGTTGCCAACCTTGTGTATGGCTGTTACTCACTTTTCATGGCCACAAGACGGAATCGTTCGATCAACATGATTGGATTGCTTGCCTTCGCAAACATGGCATGGCTGCTCGTTTGCCTTGCGATTGCAACAACATGGTGGGCTCAAATCACAGTGCTTGGCTTGCTTCACGTGCTGGGCGAGGGTGTGTACGTGGCTGGGCTTGGATATACTGAATGGAGAATGCGGCACACGCTGGTAGGTCGGTAGGCAGCCAGCGGATCGACCTGAAGGTAACTCTGAATGCGAAGTATGCATAATCCATTCGTTCACGGTGTTGGCGGTGTCCTAAGTGCAGATATCGCGGTGCCGGAACATGAGCGTGAACTCGCTTTCTACTCCAAGATTCTCACGACCGGTGCCCCGCTTTGGCGTGACGATCTAATGAATAATTTCGGCATGCCCATTATCGGCCTGGGGGCTCGCACTCCGGAATACAGTGCATTGCCACTGCAGTGGATGCCTCATTTTCAGGTTGCCGATGTTGCTGCCAGCGCCGCAAATGCGGTGGACATGGGTGGCAAAGAACTGATGCATGGAAAGGATGATGAAGGACAAAGCCAGTGGGCGGTACTTGCTGACCACGATGGGGCTGCCTTTGGTGTTATACCTGTTGTGCCTTGCGAGTCTGACACCACACAACAGAAGGAGCGTCATGGTTGTATCTCTTGGCTCTCGTTAACGGTTCCAGACGCTTTGTCGAGTCGGGACTTTTATCAACGTGTAGTGGGATGGAACGCTAAGTCCATTGAGGCAAGCGAGAGAAACGTCGCTAGATTTGAGATGCTGATTGACAGTGAGTCTGCTGCAGCTGAAATCCGCCAGCTTCGCAACGAACACGACGGTATCCCATCGGTTTGGCTAATTCACTTACCCGTTGGCGACCTTGTCGAAAGTCTTCGACGAGTAGCCGAATGTGGTGGCGATGTTGTAAACGAAGAGACAGGATGCGCTGTTATTCGCGATCCAGTTGGAGTCTATTTGGCACTGCAGGCCTGTTCAGTCTGACGCAGAGTTGGGTTGCGGCAAGGCGTCGGGCATGTGTGCGTGGCTATTCGGCGTGCCCGATATTTTGGCGATGATGAAGTAGCCGACTGGTGCGAGAATCAGGACCAGCGCGGTGCCGAATATCAATCCGAAGCTAAGACTTGTTGCCATCGGAATCAATACTTGGGCTTGTCGCGATGTTTCCAGCAGGATGGGAAGCATGCCGCCGATGGTCGTGAAAGACGTCAGTAACACGGGGCGGCAACGACGTCGTCCGGCGTCGATGATGGCTTCGTGAAGCGGTAGACCATCGGCGATGCGGCGGTTGATAAAGTCGATCAAGACGATTGAGTCGTTGACGACGATTCCCGAAAGCGCGACAAGACCGTAGATGCTAAATAGCGTGAACGGCAAGTCTTGGATGATGTGACCAAAGATCGCTCCGCAGGCTCCGAATGGAATGATGGACAGAACGAGGAACGGTTGGAGATAAGATTTGAATTCGATTGTGAACAACAAATACATGCAGATCATCACGGCGATGAATCCGTAAAACATGCTCTTCATCGAGTCATTGGTTTGTTCTTGTTGGCCTTCCCATAACACTCGCAGGTTTGGGAATTCTTGGGCCAGCTGTGGCATCAGTGTCTTTTGTAAATCGGCAGTGATTTGAAATGCATTGCCGACTTCTTCGTCCACATCGGCCGTGATCGTGATGCTCCGCATTTGGTCCAGGCGATGGATGGCTGAATAGCTGCGTTGGATTTCGACGTCCGCCAGTTCGGTCAGTGGACGTTGATTGCCAGAGGGATCACGAACGCGGATTTCATCAAAGTCGGATAACGATTGTCGTTGTTCTTGTGGGTAGCGGACTCGCAGTTCGACTTCGTGGCGACCACGCTGCAACCGCATGGCTTCTTCGCCGTAGTAAGATGCACGAACGGTACTCGAAAGTTCCGCCAGTGAGACGCCCATCGCTTTGGCTTCGTCTTTGATCTTCAGTCGGTACTCCCATTTTCCCGGACGGCCGCCCGCAGTCACATCGTGAACCCCAGGATACTTTTCCAGTTGATCAACGCACGCTTGCACGGCGGTTTCGAGTTGCGGGATGTCTTCACTGCGAGCGAGCAATGAGAACTCGATCGGTAGCCCAGCTAGCCCGCGAGGACCGGACCCGAAGGAGACTAGATCGGCGCCGACAAACTTGCCTGCCGCTTTCCGCCAGCGCTGCACCATTTCTTGGCTGGTGATGTTACGCAATCCAACGTCCACGAGCTGGACTGTCAGACTGCCGACGTGACTTCCTGAGGAAACATCGCCGCTGGTCGATGCACCGTATCCAACCGAGCGGTGGATGGCGCCGACCACGCCACCGGGTACTTCGGTCAGCCCCTGGTCAATGGTTTCCTGGTTGATCGCTTGGATAGCGTCTTCGAGTCGCTTGGTTGCCTTGTCGGTAATGCGTTCGGGCGTGCCGTCTGGAAAAGCAATGATGACGGTACAGAAGTTTGAATCGATTTGCGGAAGCACGATGTACGGTACGGTGCCTGATCGTACGACGCCAATCGCGATCATCAAGAAAGCGACTGCAAGGCAGACTATCAACATCGGGAACTTGAGCGAGAACCGAAGCGCTGGCAGGTACAACGTTTCGATAAACCAACTTAGCCCTTTGGCGACCCAGACGTTGGCTAGTGCGATCAGCGAACCGATGAAGCGAAAGGGGCCAAACAACCAAGACACTGCTCTAAAGCCAGGGCCGTCCGCATGCGCCAGGTGCGATGGCAAAACCGTCAGTGCTTCGGTTAGCGAAAACAACAGGATGGCGATGACCGCGAAAGGCAATACTTCGGTAAAGCGAGCCAGTCGTCCTGTCATGAACATCATCGGCAGAAACGCAAGGATCGTTGTTAGCACGCTTGTCACAACCGACGGCATGACTTCCAGTGTTCCATCGATGGCGGCTTCGCGAAGGCTTTTTCCCATCGTGCGATGAACGTAGATGTTTTCGCCGATCACGATTGCGTCGTCGACCATGATGCCCAAGGCGATCAAGAACGCGAACATCGACGTCATGTTGAAGGTTTGCCCTGTGTAATACATCACAGCACATGCGCCGGCGATTGAAAGCGGTATGCCCATCGATACCCAAATCGCAAGCCGCAATTCTAAGAACAACATCAGTAGCAAGAACACCAATAGCAGTCCTTGCCAGCCGTTCTTTACCAGCAGCATCAGCCTGGCGAGTACATCGTCAGTCCGGTCGCGAAAGTAGATCAGTTCGTAGCCTTCGGGCGGTGTGTAATCGCGGACGAATTGTTGGACAGCGCGACCGACGTGAACGATGTCTTCGGTTTGTGTCGTGTCGATTTGGATGGCCAGTCCCGGTCGACCATTGATGCGACTGATAGCTGAATCGTCGGTGAATTCATCACGGACCGAGCCCAGATCGTCGATTGTGAGTACGACGCCGCTTTGGTTGGTGACGAGCGGTATGTTGCCAATGTTTTTGCCAGTGGATTGCCGGTTGCTACCGCGAAGCAGAATGTCTTGTGATGCGGTCTTCATTGTGCCGCCGGGTACTTCCACGTTTTCTTTGCGAACTGCTTCGGCAACCTGCGAGAGTGAAAGATTGTATTGCCGCAGGATTTCTTCTGAGATCTCCACATCGATTTGGTATCGCGGCGCGCCGACAACTTCGGCTTGTGACACCTCGTCCATCAATAGAACTTGATCGCGAATTTGCTCCGCAAGGTCTCGGAGGGCTAGCGCGGCACCGACCTTGCGGCCAGCAGCTGCGGCAGTCATCGGCTGGTTCGGTGAACCGGGGTTGGTGTTTTCGCTATATGAGTCTTGGGGGCCGATGACACCGATGCTGATGGCGGTCGAACGTGGCTGCTGCCGCTGCACCACTGGTTTTTCGGCGAGTGCTGGAAAGCTTGGGATGCCGTCCACCCTCGAACGGACTTCGCCAAGAATTTCTTGCACATCGGGTTCGCTAACGTTGGCTTCCAGTTCGATCGAAACCATGCCGGATCCTTCGCGAGCCACCGACGTGATCCGCCGAACTCCTTGCACGCTGCGGACGGTCTCTTCGATTCTTTGGCAGATACCCTCTTCGATTTCTTCGGGACTTGCACCGCGATACTCGACGCTGACTTGAATCACATCCAAATTGGAATATGGCCAGAACTCGCGCTGCATCGAAGTTGCGCACCAGGTGCCAAGAATCAGGATCGCGACAACCATGGTGTTGGTCGCGGGGCCATTGTCGACAGCCCAGCGTATAACCGACCTCATGGCCGAACACGTGCGGTCGAGGAGGAAGTTGGCATGACTTTTGGCGTCTTGGGACGAGCGCCTTCACGGCTTCCGCCTCGCGGCTTTTTTGCGTTCATTGAAACGGCAAGTCCCTGTTTTGCATTGGGGACCGGCGAGCTAATGATCTTTTCCTTGCAAGTGATCGAAGAATGGTGCAGGTCCACATAGGCGACGCCGTCTTTCATGCGAGCGATACGCACCGATTCGATTTGCAATTGATCGTCGCGCATCACCCAGACGGTTTTGCCAGGACGAATCACAGATTCCGGAACGACTGCCAGCGGATGCTGAGGCTCGCAGTGCAAGCGGACGCGAACAAACATTCCTCGCAGTAACACAAGCGAGTCTTTGGAGGCGCCGCTATTTTGTGCGGGATTGTCGACGCAAATTCGTACCGGCATGGTCCGTGTTTTTTCGTCGATCCCGAGCCCGTCTTGCCGACTGAGCACAGCATCCCAGGTGTAAGTTTTTCCGGCGCGATCATATTCAACGGTGACAGGTGTTTGCGGAAGTTCGTAACCGCTGCCTTTAAGAAACGCCATGTCTTCGTCTCGCAGGTTCGCACGCACTTCGATTTTCGATGTGTCTTCGATGGTAGCAATGGGTTCGCCGCCTACTAACATTCCGTTTTGTTCGACGTGGTTTGCGATGACGACACCGGAGAAAGGTGCGGTGATTTCGGTGCGTGCTAAATCCATTTTCGCGCGCTTGAGTTGCAAGGAAGCAAGCTCCAACGCCATTTGCAACGATTTTGATTGTGAATCAAACGTTAGCATTTCGTTTTCTTGCGAAGTCGCCTGTTGCATGGCTGACAGCATGGCTAGTTCGATCGCATCGGCTTCGGTAGCGGATGTGGCGTTGTTGCGTCGGAGGCGTTCGAGTCGCTGGACGTTCCTCTTCTGGACTTTGACGATGTTTTGATTGATCGTCAAAATTCGCTGCGTGTTTTCTTTGTCCAGTTGCAGTCGTTCGATGTTCAGTTTAGCTTTCGCGATTTCTTGTTCTAAACGTTCGACTTCGATCTGGTAGTCCGAGGGATCAACGCGGAGCAGCAATTCGCCTTTCTGGACAACGTGACCGGGACTGAGTGATTCGGATTTGAAGACGACTTCGCCGCCAACTTTGGCCGCTAGTTGAACCTCACGATAGGGAATCGCGATGCCACTGACAGCGATGTCCAGTATGCCAGTGTGCGGAGTTGCTTGGACCAGTTCAACCGGAATGGATTTGCGAACAGGCGGCTTCTTTCGTTCTGGTCGTTTCCGCGCGCCCATCGAATAGACGAACCATCCCGCGCAGCCGAGAATCAGCAATGGCACCACGTAGCGAAACAGCAGGATTGGAAATTGACGTAGTATATTCATGACACTTCGTAGCTTGAAAGTTACCGTCGTCCGGGACGATTTTTAGTCCGTGTGTCCCTCTAGCGGAGGATAGCCCAAAACTCCCCAGCAAAGGTCATCTGCAAGCAATACCAACAAAATGTTCTTGGGTGTAGATTTCAGATCGGCGGAATATCCCAAACTTGACACCCAGATGGCCAAAACACAGCAGATTTTGATTCATGCCTGGGAGCCTTGGACATTCGGATTTTACGAGCTCAGATATCTACTAAACCCGAGGAATCACGGTAATCTACATCAGAAGCCGCAAGTCGTAGCCCAATCGCAGACCCGCCCGGGCTACGGACAAGAGGTTCGGTGGCAGGAAGTCGTGGGCTCTGGCGAGCCCACGGCCGCGAACGTCTGTCCGTACGATTGGCAGTATCCTGCGGCTATCTTGGTCGCCGGGTTTTACTTGGGCGTTTTGCTTTTGTGATCGTTCTGCTCAAGGCTGGCTTTGGCCTGTTTCATCCCGATCATAGCGGGCAGGTAAGAATCGAAGACTCGCACTTTTTTGATCCGCGTCTTGTTCTTGGTTTTGAACTCCTCGTGTCGCGCGTGATCGTTGTATGCATCGTGTGCTTTGCGGTTGGCAAAGATCAAATTCAAGGAAACCTGAAACTCTCGATCGTTGACCGAACGATTCATGTCGTCCGCAATCGCTCCTGCTGAAAAGTAAACCGTTCCTTCGTGATTCGACAGATACTTTTTGATGTCGACCAGCAGCGCCTTTCGTTCCGCAGGCGTGTCGTTGGCAAGCGTAAAGAAAACGATATGAGCTACTTGGGGCTCATCGGCGCTTGCTGAATTGGATGTCGCGATCGCGGCGAAGGCAACCAGAGTCGAGAGAGCAAGGGTTTTTAAAAACATGACAAGTTTCCTTTCAAAGGAGGTGAATGTGTAATGAGTTTGTTGTGAAGCTACATTGTCCTGCCACCGTCAATCACTAGCAACTGGCCGGTCGTGTGGGTGGCTTCTAGTGCCAGATAAATCACGGCTTTTGCAATGTCATCTGGGCTGGCTGGACGCGGCAACGGATACCGCGCTGTCATTTTAGCCAATTCTTCGCTGGTAACACTCTGTCGCATCCAGCGTCCATCAACAGGGCCTGGGCAGACGGCGTTGACACGAATGTCAGGCGACAATGCCAAGGCCAACGATTTGGTGAGTGCGTTGAGTCCGCCCTTGCTGGCGCTGTAGGCATGGCATGAACCGATCCCGCGGACGCCTGCGACCGAACTGACGTTAACGACGGCAGCCCGGTCGCTACTGCGAAGCATTTTTTCGACTGAGCGAACACAATAAAAGGGAGCCTTTAAGTTGACCGCCAATATCCGATCCCATAATGCGTCAGTCATCGCATCCAAGTCGGTGGCGTCAAGAAACTGGGTCGTGCCCGCGTTGTTGACCAAAACATCAAGACGCCCAAATCGCGACTGGATGTTCTCGGCCATGCCGCGGACTTCTTTGTCCGAACTGACATCGCACTGAATAACCAAGCAAGCCTGACCTTTGGCTTGGACCATTTCTGATGTCTGCTTTGCCTCTTGCTCGCTTCGTGAATAGTTGACGACCACATCGTGTCCAAGCTCCGCAAACCGGACCGCGCATGCACGACCAATTCCAGTGCCCGCGCCGGTTACCAATGCAACGGGAGATGCAGACTTGTCAGGATTCATGCTTGGGGGTGAACTGGCTTGGGGAGGATTTCGGCAGCAATTTGAAATCACCGCGGAACAATCGCGAATCTTGCTGGTTTGGTAAAATAGTCGATTATCAGATTGTTATCACCACGATAATCGATTAAATTTGCCATTCTAGTCAATTTGATCGACGCAATTGCTTCCGTGAGGTAGTCCCCATGACCCGTTTTACCCGGCTTTTCACAGTCTCAGCCGTCTGCTTTCTGTTTGTTTCCGAGCTTCTATTGCAGAAGTCTCATGCGGATGAGAGGCCCAACGTACTGCTGATTGTGGCAGACGACATGGGCTACAGCGACTTGGGTTCGTTTGGCAGTGAGATATCGACGCCTCGTTTAGATGAGATGGCGATGAAAGGTGTTCGTTTGACGAACTTTCATGCCGCGCCATCGTGTTCGCCAACTCGAGTGATGTTGATGTCAGGTTGTGACAATCACGTTGCTGGAATGGGGGCGATGAAGGAACAGATAAAGGATTCGCAGAAAGGCAAACCTGGCTACGAAACTTTCTTGAACGACCGGGTCGCGGCGTTGCCGGAGATCATGAAAGCGGGTGGTTACCACACTTACATGACAGGTAAATGGCACTTGGGATTGGACGATGAACACAGTCCGAGTGCTCGCGGTTTTGAAAAAGCATTTTCGCTGCTTGTTGGTGGCGCATCGCATTTTGATATCAGCGGAACGGACAGCGATTTCAAGGTCGCGCCGTACCGAGAGAATGGCAAGAAACTGGAAGAGCTACCTGAAGATTTTTATTCGTCCAAGACTTACGCGGACAAGATGATTCAGTACATCGATGAAGGTAGCAAGGATGGCAAACCATTCTTTGGCTGGCTTGCATTCACGGCTCCGCATTGGCCGTTGCATGCTCCGGATGAATTCATCCAAAAGTACGCAGGTGTTTACACTGCCGGGTACGATGTGATTCGAGAGGATCGAATCCGCCGCGCCAAGGATCTTGGGGTTTTGCCAGCCAATTACAGTTCGGAGAACTTTCATAGAGTCGGTCAGTACTGGGATCAGTTGTCAGTTGAGGACCGCAGGGATACTGCACGAAAGATGGCGGTTTACTCGGCGATGATCGAGTGCATGGATTTTCACATTGGCCGCGTGATCGATCACCTGAAGGCAACGGGGCAACTGGATAATACTTACGTCATTTTCATGTCGGACAATGGTGCAGACGGCGGTGATGTAACGTCACCGCAAATGCCGTTTGCAGATTTCATCCGCGAGCAGTGCGACAATAGCTTTGAGAACTATGGCCGCAAGGGTTCGTTCATCTCGAAAGGCCGCAACTGGGCTCAAGCTTGCACGGCTCCTTACAAAATGTGGAAAGGGTTCACGACCGAAGGCGGGATTCGAGTTCCGGCTCTGATTTACCGTCCAGGTATGAAACGCGCGGGGGCGATCGACAATCAGTTGTTGACTGTGATGGATGTTGCTCCAACAACGATGGAATTGGCTGGCGTGAAGCACCCCGGCGCTGAATTCGAAGGCCGCAAAGTGGCTCCTATTCAAGGCAAGTCGTTTGCGAGTTTGTTTGACAAACAAGATGTTGTGCACCCGCAGGACGAGCCGATTGGTTGGGAGCTTCACGGCCGTAAAGCAATGTTCTTAGGAGACTACAAAGCGGTTCAGTACGGGCGCCCATTCGGCAGTGGCCAGTGGGAAGTCTATGACTTAACAGCTGATCCCGGCGAAGTACAAAATTTGGTGTCGTCGCAACCACAGTTGGCTCAGCAAATGGCCGCGGCGTGGGATCAATACGCGAGCAGCAATGGCGTCGTGTTGGTTGAAGATACGCCGCCAGGTGGTGGCCGAGGTGGCGGTGGCGGCCGAGGTGGTGGACGCCGCGGTTCGGGTGGACCAGATTCTCAAGGCTTGGCCCAACGAGGCGCAGGTGGACAAGGTGGTGCTGGGCAAGGTCGTCCTGGACAAGGTGGACAAGGGCGTCCCGGCCAAGGTGGACCAGGTCAAGGTCGTCCTGGTCAAGGCGGTCCCGGCCAAGGTGGTCCTGGTCAAGGTGGTCCTGGTCAAGGTGGTCCTGGTCAAGGTGGTCCTGG
>CAYNNP010000167.1:9755-12872 GCA_964398215.1 uncultured Pirellulaceae bacterium
CGACCAAATCAGGGCGGTCCAAGTCAAGGCCGGCCAAACCAGGGTGTAAGTCAGCCGTCGCAAGGCGTGATGCCCAATCAGGTCCCAAATGCTTCGTCCAGCCGAGGCGGACAAAAGATCTATGTCACTGCCGGAGCTAGTAACGGCGATGGGTCAAGCTGGAGTTCTTCGATGAGTCTTGTGCAGGCACTTCGTGTTGCTCGACCTGGCGATGAAGTTCGTGTGGCCAAGGGAACTTATTATCCATCGGATAGCGGCGACCGTTTCACTTCGTTTCAGCTTCCTCAAGGTGTCAAAGTCCTCGGTGGCTTCTCGGGTAGCGGTGACGAACGCGACTGGGTTGCAAACGCAACGATTTTGAGCGGCGATATTGGTAAGGTCGGAGATGATTCTGATAACTCAATTCACATCGTGATCGGTGCTGATGGTGCAGAACTAGATGGCTTTACAATCGCCGGTGGTAACGGAACCAATGCACGCGGCGGTGGTGGCCGAGGCGGAGCTGGCGGTCCCGGCCAAGGCGGTCGTGGCCCTGGAGGCGGACAAGGTGGACGCGGCCCTGGAGCTGGACAAGGCGGACGCGGGCCTGGGGCTGGCCAAGGCGGTGGACGCGGCGGAGCTGGCCAAGGACGTGGCGGACCTGGGCAAGGTGGTCCTGGAGCTGGACAAGGCGGACGTGGTGGACAAGGCGGACGTCCTGGTGCTCCACCAGCTGGACGCGGAGCTGACGCAAGCAGTGTGAGTCGTGCAACGACACTTGTCGTGCAACGTCCTCAGCAAGGCGGCCAAGGTCGCGGAGCGGGCGGACGCGGAGGCGGTGGTGGCGGCGGCCGAGGTCCTGGCGGACCCGGTGGACCGGGTGGTGGTGGCGGTAACGCTCCGATCCACATCACGCCTCAGATGATCATCGGCAATATCAATCCAGGTGCCGGTGCGGGCATCGTGAACTTCAAGTGTTCACCGACGTACCGCAACTGCGTCATCCGCGACAACAAGGCTCGAAAGGGAGGCGGTGTCTATAACATGACTTCGATCACGACGCCTTCTGATCCTGAGTTTGAAGTGCAGCCAGCACCGAAGTTCATCAATTGCAGTTTCATTAACAACTATGCCATCGGGCGTGGTGGTGCAATCAGCAACGATTTAGGAACCGAGCCAACGTTCATTCAGTGTTCGTTCATGGACAATAAATGCGATGGAAAAGGCGGCGCGATCTACAATGACTTCCGTTGCTCGCCCACATTGATCTCATGCTTGTTCGTCGGCAACTCGGCGTACGACGGCGGTGCGTTGGGCAATGATGGGGCGTCCAGTCCGATCATCACCAACTGCACGTTCTATGGCAATCACGCCATCGACATGGGTGCGGCTCTGTATCAGGGAAGTGGTCCGTCAAACAACCCAGTCGTCACGAACACGATCATCTGGGGAAACAAGTGTGACAACGGTCCTGCAGAAATCGTCAACTGGCACGACAACAGCCCCGTAGTGACATACTCGTGCATCGAGGGTGGTTACGAAGGCGAAGGAAATATCAGTACGGATCCAATGTTCGTGGATCCTGCCAATGGCGACTACTCGCTGGCCAACGATTCGCCATGTGTTGACGCGGCGAACGGACTTGCTGGACCTGAAACGGATCGTTTGGGTGCTTCGCGGTTTGATGACATGGGGATGCCTAACGGTGCGGTGGCTTCGATCATCGCCGCGATGGGTGATCTTGGTCGAACTGCTCGCAGGGGAACCGCGCCGGCCGACATGGGTGCATTCGAGCGTCAGGAGTCGACTCCGACGGAGAAGATTTCTACGGTCTATGTCAACGGTGCAAGTACTGGCGCCAATCAAGATGGCCGCTCTTGGCAGACTGCTTTCAAGACACTTCAGCCGGCGATCGAGCTTGCCTATCGCGGAAGTGCCGAAGTTTGGATTGCCAAGGGCGTGTACACGCCGACTGCTGGAACAGATCGTACCGAGTCATTTCGGCTGCGTGAGGGAGTCGCACTTTATGGTGGATTCGCAGGTGTTGAATCGTCGCGTAACCAACGTGACATCAGATCCAATGTAACGACGCTAAGTGGAAACATTGGGCGTGCGGACCTGTCCGAAGACAATTCCTATCACGTCTTGGTTGGTGCCGACGACGCTTTGCTAGATGGGTTTGTTATTCGTGATGGGAACGCCAGCGGCCAAGCTTTCCATGCCAAGGGCGGCGGTATGATCAACTACGCTCGCCACCGGCAAAAAGCACCTACTGGTTGGGCGACTGGTTTTACAGTTCACGTTACCAACACGCTGTTCATTAACAACACAGCGATCGAAGGCGGAGCGATCTACAACTACGACCGTAGCGAACCGACGTTCACCAATGTGGTCTTCCGTGACAACAGTGCTGAAAGCGGTGGTGCGATCTTGGATCGTGTGGGTGTGAAGTCGAAATTAAAACAGTGCCAGTTTGTGAACAACTATGCCAAGTGGCGTGGCGGTGCGGTTTACTTTGACTACGGTTCGCGCCCAATGATCGATAATTGTACTTTCACCGAGAACAAGACCGATGGGCATGGTGGTGCGACCTACATCATCAGCCGTGCTTCGCAGCTAGAGAACTCGGTGGTGAACGTTTCCAACAGTGTGTTCAGTGGTAACCAAGCTCGACTGCGTGGCGGTGCGATCGCCAATGCTGACAGCGGTGTCTTGGAAATGGCCAACTGCGAGTTCAAGCTGAATCAAGCCGGTAAAGGTGGCGGTGCCGTTTCTAACGAGTACCTGTCGCGAACAACTGCTCGAGGATTGCAGTTCTCTGGAAACCGAAGTGATTCTGGAGAAGCGGATATGGATACGGACGAGAGTTCCAGTGTGAGACTGGACGGTTAAGGAATGAACCGAAGTAGTTTTTGGACGCATCACGCGTGGTGCGTCCAAAAATTTTGTTGTTCACTCGGGTGAACCTATTACACAAATTCAATTTTTTACCATCGCTGCCTGAGCAATCATTATGAGAATCAAGCGAACAATTCAGTTTTTGGGAATCGTGGGTGTCACGGCTTGGGTTTTACCAAGCAATGTTTACTCTCAAGGCCCGCAGCAAGGACAACGTGGTCCCCAGCAAGGACAACGTGG
>CAYNNP010000167.1:12972-14670 GCA_964398215.1 uncultured Pirellulaceae bacterium
CAACGTGGACCGCAGCAAGGTCAACGTGGACCTCAGCAAGGATTGCAACAAGGACAAGGCAATGGACAGGGTGGTCAACAAGCCCAGCGAATCGCTCCGATTATTCGTGCTTTGGATTTGAATGGTGATCGAACGATTTCAAGAGAAGAAATTGCTCAAGCCTATCGGTCGCTGAAGGCTCTGGATACAAACGGTGACGGCATCCTTGCCCCAAGCGAATTTCGCGGTCAAGGTGCTCCCGCCGATCCAGGTCAGGGACCACCTCAAGGCGGCGGTCCGGGAGCTCAAGGTGGTGGACCAGGTCGCGGCCCCGGTGGTCCAGGAGCGCAAGGCGGCGGACCCGGTCGTGGTCCAGGAGCGCAAGGCGGTGGACAAGGTCGCGGTCCGGGAGCCCAAGGCGGTGGTGGACCAGGTCGTCCCGGAGCCCAAGGTGGCGGACCGGGTCGCGGTCCAGGAGCCCAGGGTGGCGGACAAGGTCGTGGTCCCGGTGGTCCTGGAGCCCAAGGTGGTGGGCAGGGTCGTGGACCCGGTGGCCAAGGTCGACTTCAGGGTGGCGGTGCGAATGCAGCGATGGTTGCTAACGTATTGAATTCAAAACCAAAAGAAGAAATCAATCCGCGCGACATGCCTGATCGCCCCCGCGATATTCGTTTTCGTAAAGCGATCGAAGTTGGTTCGACTGCCGCAAGTGAACTGGAAGTCTACGACACAAACCAAAAACGGGTTCCTTTAAAGCAACTTTTTAAGAATCGATACACCGTTGTCGTGGCGGGTTGCTTGACTTGCCCAGCGTTCTTGAATGCGTATCGCGAAGTCGAAGCTGTCCATGCCGACTACAAAAACAAAGTCAACTTTTACTTTCTCTATCACGTTCTGGCGCATCCGGAGAACCGTGGCTTCATCCAGCCGATGACGATCGATGAACGCTTCATGCATATCGACGAAGCCAAGCGTTCGTTGGGCACCAAGGTTCCTTGGATTGCGGACACGATGGAGAATGAACTGAAAGAAATGTATGTGTTCGCATCGAACCCTGAATTCATTTTTTCGCCCCGTGGCGAAGTCGTTCACCGCGAGCCTTGGTCGCGCGGCACATCGATTCGTGCGCAACTAGAGAAACTGGTGGGGCCATCGATCAGGACTACATCGGTCGAGTCACTTGGGCTGCCAGAAATCGAGCGCGTGACAGACGGTGACCGTAAAGGAGTCGTTGAGCGAGTTCAGGTCCGAGGTGTTGCCGTGCCACTGAAGTTCGATGCGAAAGAATCCACACAGAAAATGTTTGCCAAACTACGTCCCGAAGTTGACCAGCAATTGTTGCGGACTGGGACAGGCCAAATGTACTTGGGCTTTCATATCGATCCGATTCACCAGGCGCAGTGGAATAATCTGGCAGAGCCATTGAAGTTTCAAGTAACCGGCCCAAGCGGAGTTCAGCTGAGCCCAGCCAACGGCGAAGGCGCGCGACCGAAAGTTCAGACCGATAGTGACCCACGAGAATTCTTGGTGGATGTGAAGGGCTGGAGTGCTGATCAGCCACTGCAACTAAGCGTCTCTTATGTCGCTTGCAGCAAGGCCGATAACTCATGCGTTCCCGTTCGCCAGGACTACACCATTTACCTAGAGACAAATTCTGCGGGCGGGCGTGTCAACGGTCGAACGCACATGGCTGGCGGAGCAGGTGCGGCCGGTCAGCGC
>CAYNNP010000168.1:0-14615 GCA_964398215.1 uncultured Pirellulaceae bacterium
TCGTTGGTATCGACCTGTTTCGTTTGGCTGATGTTTATCAGCTCCGCCATCGCCCAGGATCTGAAACCCGTTTACTGGGATCAGGCAATTGATTTTACCGGCAACCGCGATATTCAACCCAACCTCGATGGCGCACTAAAAGGCGAAGTCGCGTTCATCCAAAATACTCTGGTCGGTCCCAAACGTGGCCAAGACCAACGTCCATTGTTGGTGACTGACCGGGCGGCGTTGCTCTTATTCTTTCCTGCCAATCAGTCGCCTGGACCGTACCGCGTGCTGCTGCGGCAAAGCGATGGGCAAGAGTTGCGGCTGAAACTTTTGTCTCCTTGGATGCAACCTCAAAATGATTCGGGCAACTCCGATGGACGGCCTCCCGTGGTCTACAGCAAGCGTGCTTGGACCGCGATCGTTCCGTGGCAATACATGCATGCTGGTTTAGAACTGAGTGTGACGAACGGCAGCGGTTCAGAAGGCCGAATCGGATCAGCCGATTTCGAGTTCGGTCCTCCGATCGAATTGGTTACCCAGAACGTTGAAATTGGGATGCTGCTGCCGCCATCGACAATCCAAGTCAACAAATGGTGTCGACCAGACGAAAACCTCTCGCCCGAGTTGGCTTTGGATTATTTTCAGATGGTGCCCGTCGCAAAGTTCACCGCAGCTCAGTATCTGCCCATTCATTTCCCAAAAATCGTATTGCCCAACGGCAATGTTTACACGAAACAAAGCACCTTCGAAGGAGCAGGTGTCTACAAGGGCGACATGCGACAAAAAATTGCCAAAGGAATGGTGTCCACAGGAATCAACTATGCAAACATTGGGGTTCCCTCATCGGTCGGCGGCACTGAAAAGCAACCTCGACCGTTTCGCCAGACGACGGTTCACACCAGTGCGGGTGTCTACACTGAACCTGGCGAGAATGGAAAAAATCAAGCGGTTACGGTCAGACATGGGCTGAGCGGCGGAGGCGGCCAGTTGACGTTGATGAGTACCACAGGCAATGAGTTTTCGCATGAGTATGGACACGACCATGGGTTGCCCCACTATCCCGGCGGCAAACAACTCAGCGCGCACTCTCGCAGTGGAGCTTGGGGTTACAACCTGTTCAAGAATCGTTTGATCGGCAATCTTTCTTGGAACGACAAACGTCCAGAAGGTGACTTTCCCTACGGTTTTGGATCCGACGCGATGGCGGGTGGTAAACCGATGGGCAAGATCAGCATGTTCACTTTGTATACGCCGTTTTCTTTGAACATGATTCAAAACAAAGTGGGCGGCGAATCCGGCATTCTGGATCCGAATAGCCCAACAGGCTACCGCAAATGGGATGCAAAGAAACAAAGCATGGTGGTTTCAAAAGTCAATTCACCAAAGCCAGATCGTATCGGCATTCCGGTCATGACGTTGCTGGGAATGTACGATCCGATTCAACCCAGCGACATGACATCTTTCATCTATCCTGCACTCTACGGGAACTGGGGAAATGTTTTTTCACCCGATACCCTTCGCAACTCAAACCCCGAATTGGCGCAATCACGTTGTTCGTTGGAGGTGACGGACGAAAACGGAAAAACGTATCGCTTTCCGCTCAATGACGAGCGGCACGACCCCAAGGTCATGAACCAATTTCACGTCAATTTGCCCGCGTCTGTTCGCTACGTGCAAGCCAAAATTGTCGTTCAGATCAATCAGCCCATGGAATTGGATGCCCGCGAGATCGCTGGGCCTAGTGGCCGATTGCCACGTCCGATTGTCGTTGGGCGAGAACATGGATTCACCGCCGCGGCCTTGCGATTGCGCGACATGAATGCCTTTTTAGTTCCTGGTGGGTATCCAAATCGCGAACAACTGCACCAAGCGATGGAAGACTATTACGGCGCGGTCACAGACTACCAACCTGGACTTCAGTTCGAAGTCGGCAAGGTTTACCGCCGCGATGATGGAACGTACTACCAAGTACAACCGCCGAAACCCAACACTACCGAATTGAGGTTTCGCAATCTTGGTAACTCTAGCAAGTATCTCAGCAATCGACGACTCAAGCTTGGAGACCAGAGCAAGGACTATGCAAAAGATGTCATGAAAGGAAAGAGTGGCGTCTACTACTATGTTCCTGTCGACCATGACCGCGTGATTCAGTCCGATGCATCCAGCCCCGAATCGGCAGCTTGGTACGCGAAAGGCAAACATTCAACGATCACGGTTCGCGCCGTCGATGCAAGCGGCAATCAACAATCCATCGTGCTGCGTGGTCAGATCAATGACTCGCATGTGATTAGTCGGGGCGCTCCGGTTACAGAATCAAGCCGCGTTCGTTTTAGCTTCGACCAGCAAGACAATCCCGATCTGTCGCCAGGAAAGTACCAAGTGAAATTTTCAGCGTATGCTCAGGGCTGGCACGCAAAAAAGCTGATCGAATCATTCCAAGTCGTCGGCGTTATCGGTGTGAAGTAATCGATTGCTTGATCGCATAGCAGTGGTTCAGGCCGTAGCCGGAGTCACCAGACTTCGGTTTTCACCAACCAGCCTGAATTCTGGTGAATCCAGCTACGCCAAAATTACTCATCGAACAGTCAGCACGCTCTTACCTTTTGGAAGATCAAAGCAACATATCGCGGTGTTTTGTTTGTCATCAAGCAGCACATATTTGCCAGCCCGCAGATCTTTTCGATTGGCGACTTGCTGTAGTTCGACTTTCTGATCGGCTACTAACACTGCGCCTTTTAGCGGTCGTGTTGGCTTGAACAACAATGTGAAATCAGCCGACGCAAATGGAGCCTGAATCTCTAAACCATTGGGCTTCGTTTCGAATTTGGTCAACTCGCTGGCTGCATAGTAGCGACCAATCTCACTCAGCTTCATCCAATGTGTTTTGTCACCATAGACTTCTTTCAAAGTCAGTACGATTCGCTGGAACGCTTTGAAACCGCTCTCCGTACCCTGGTTGTACATTCCAGGCCAATGACACAGCATCACTGCCGGCACGCCAAGCCGAATCAATTCAGCCATCCGTCCTTGTTGTCCATCGGCAGTCAAATATCGGTCCGGTTCACTTTCTCGGTCGCCCTGCCAACCACCGAACCAGTCGCCCGTCCCTGCTGGCACGTTGACAACGCCAAGTTCATTTTTGTCGCTGCGAGCATGTTCCAGTGATGGGATCATGTTATCAGCTTCACTACCCATTTGGACGTATTTGAAATAGTGCGGCAAGTCGACTTGGGGAAACACATCGGCCACGGATTGGATCACCGCCAACGACAATTTTTCCTTGACCGCGTTGCCGAATCCGCCTGGTGTTGTGATGCCTTCGCAGGGAAGCCCGCAGTTCTTCAGGATTCGTAAAGCGTATGCCAAGTACGCCGCGAGTTCGTCAACGCTCTTGTCTGTTTGCGGATACCAGTTTTCCATCGTCGCGGCGCTGATCTCTTCAAATGGACGCCCGGTTTTTAAATTGATCACGCGCGTATGAGTGATCATTTCTGGGTGGATATCCCAGTTGGGCACCATCAAGTTGCGAACCAGATCGAGACTTTCATTCAACTCGCGTCGCGACCAACCGGGCAGTTCACGGTCAAGCCAACCAACACAGGCTGGGTTCGGCACGATGCTGTACTTGCCTTTGACACCATGATCGGCGCACCATTCGCCAAATTTTCGCACAAACGAATCGGGGATTTCGCGAGGCCACTCTTTCCACGGCTTCTTGTATTCCTCGCGTTTCGGCCAAGCGGTCGCAAATTGTGGCGTGCAAAAATGACCCATGTTGACCAGGCAAGTCGAATCATCAATCACGAATGACAAAGGCACACGACCACGCGGCGAAATGGTCATCAAGCCGTTGAAGGTTTGATTTACAGTGTCTTGTCCATGAGCGATCGCGTTGATCGTAGCGCCAGCAGTCGCCGCGGCAATGAAGTCTCTGCGTTTCATGAGTTACTACCTATTGAGATTCCAACTGCGACCCGGTCGATCGACTCGGAACGAAACCAATCGCTCGAAATCGACTTCGGTTACGTAAATCGTTCTTCCGTCAGGGCCGCCGAAACAGAGGTTCGATGGACGCGCCCCCAACACCTCGATCTCGCGCAACACGTCACCTTTTGGTGAAAGCTTGACGACCGTTCCTTTGCCGTGCCGGGCAACGTACAAGTTGCCATCAACGTCACAGCGCATCCCATCGAAACCATGATCGTCAAACTTCTTTAATATCCGTTTGTTTTGAACCGAGCCATCGCCAGTGATATCGTAAGCCCAAATGTTGCGCTGTTTCGATTCGTTCACGTACAGGGTTTTTCCGTCAGGGCTGACTTCGATACCGTTGGTCGTGCCCATTGCTTGTTCTAAACGTGTCGTCGTACCGTCGATATCAATTCGCCATAGTTGCCCCGTGCCTTCCTTCCAATTTGGATCGCTGGCGTACAGTGTTCCATTGGGCGCAATTGCAAGGTCATTCGGCTGGTTCATTTGATCGTTGTGCGCGAACACGCTAACATCTCGCGTCGCCAAATCGACTTTCAAGACATTATGTCCTGTGTAGTCCGCGACATAGAAAAAGTTCTTGCCGCCAAATCGAATGCCATTGCCAGTACTGCCTTTTGGCAGGCGAACGAATACCTCAGCACCGCCGCTAGGATCAACTCTTCCAATCGTTGCTTGCTGTGCAAAGTTGACCGCGTAGACATTGCCCATGTGATCGCAGGCGGGGCCTTCGATTCCAGAGGTGAACTGGCCAATGCGCGATACTGGTCGAGGCACCCACATTGGGTCGGGCGGCAGAAACGCGACGTCAGCAGAACCGCCAAACTTTGCTGGTAACGGCATGCTTTGGTGCAAATCGTTATCACCAATCCGGTGCTGCCAACGACCTGACATCACAAGCTTTTCTGTTCCCGTAATTAATGTCGGCGCCGCATGCAATCGTCCCTTGCCTGAGATTCGTACAACGATCAGATTCCAATCGTCCGCTTCGATACCATCGACCGGCAAAGCAAACTGACCATTGGCAAGCGGCTGACAAGGTTTACCATTACACGACACTTGGTGGTTTTGACCCAGTTTTCGCTTCAATAGCAACGTCGGTTTTGCATTGGCCCAGGTGGCTGGGATTTTGACCACGGCGCGATACCAACCTGTGGCCTTCATGTCCTCGGTCTCGTGTGGCACAAGCACCGGCGTCCAATGTTTCGCTAAATCAGTATCAGCAACCCGGCCGGTTGGTTGCCCATCATCGCCCTTGAATCGAAACGGCTTGCCACCGACAAATTGGTCACTTGTGATGGTTGGACAAACGTGTTGTTCGATGTGTGCGATCACACGGCGAGTACCTTCAAAGTGGCTAACGAATGGCCAACTCTTGGGATTGTACATCGTGTCGGTCATGTCTCGCATCAACACAACATTCTTGCCATTGCGAACCATTTGGCGGAGTCCGAATGGCCGGCCCAAGACACACATGTTGGTATGAACGCCGGTCAAAATCACATTCTTGATGCCGCGACTTTGAAGGATGTTCCAAACCTCGTCACCTTGATCGGAAATGTAGTCGCGATCCTGATCGATCGTGATCATATCGGTTTGCTTCTTCCATGGCATGTTTGGATTGCGGCCAAGCGACTCAAGTTTGGCAGCCCACTCGGCATGCTCTTTTGGATCGTCATCTTCACCGCCGTCAGATTGATCAATCGGATAAACCGCCTTTTCTTCGTTGGGAACCACGCTACACCAGGCACCAATGTCGGGCGGAGAGTATCTGGCGGCCGTCGCCGTCATCGCGCGTTTTCGTCCTGGATGGTTTCGATAAGATTCCATGCAATCACTGGGCGAGTGAATGATCACAATTCCCCGCTCGCGCGCGTTCTTCAATACACGATCAAGCGTCGGAACAAATTCTTCAATTCGCCGAACCGCGTTCAAGCAATGGTGATAGTCCCAGACATCACAAACGATGATCACGGTCTCGGATGGCTTCCAAGTTTGCTTGTTACTCGAGACCGTTTGCCGATCACCAGTTCGAGTCTGTAAAGACACCGAAAATTCAGATTGAGCGAAACTAGATTCGGTCATCACGCAACCAATGATAGTGAGCGTTACTAACAGCGTACGCATCATGTTTTCTCCAGCACGTGGCGTCGGTGAGCGGCAAATGAGTCATCTACTTCACAGCCATTCGTATCGTTGTTCGTAGGTTTTGTGGCGTGATTGTGAAGTTTCACTTTATCGTAGCGGAACTCGCCAACGGCTTTCGGCGATGCAGCAGGTGCATTCATGATTCAGAAACCTTTGAGCCGATGGGCGATAGCGGCGATAGCCGGCTAGCGCCAACGGCTCACAAAAATACGGCTGTCCCAGCCGTGAATCCTCGACTCGGAGAGTCGAGCTACTATGGTGCGATTCTAAATTTGAGCTGTGACGCAGCACTAGAGCGTGAAGACGAGTTCACCGCTTGAGAAACTGGTTCCGAAATTCTTGGATATTGCTGCGACCTGCTTCAGCGCAGAATGCAGAAGCGAATCCGTGAGTGAACCTAAAGGATGCAGAAATGCTCCCCAAATCATATCGTCGTCGATGCAGTAGCGGGCGTCCAACGCGCGGTCGTAGTTGGCTTGCAAACAAGCCAAGAACAGTCCGTCCGGCTGGCCTTCAAGCGGTGCGATGGGTGCGATCACGCGCATCCGATCATGGTGCTCGTCTGTCAAACAGAACATTTCGACGTCATCAAAACTAAACTTCCATTGCCCGGGCCTTCCATCGACCTCGGTGCACCACTGCTCGAGCAACTTTCCGAGCCGTGAATTGTTCATAGCAGAATCACCGGCAGGCATGATCATGACAGTACCTTCTATTTGGGAATGTAGTTCAGAGTGTAATAGGCCTGCGAGTGCAACAAGGGCAGCCCTTTTGATGAACGGATGCCATCGCTGTGCAATTCATGCACATGGCCTTCTTGCAGCCCATCAATGTAAAGGCGAACACTCATTCTGTCGGCGCCCAACACCGCTTTTGTAATCGCCGGCTCGGTGTGGTCAACTTCAGGGCTGCCATACGAAGCCTGGTAAATGTAGGTGTAGGTCGTCAATTTGTACGACTCGATCGCCTGCACCGTTGCAGGATCGACTTCTTTGGTAAACGTCAGCTCGAATCCATCTGGCTTGGCACGCATTTCATGGATCTCGAAAGGAATTTTGCCTGTCCAATCGACTCGCTCAACCGCAAACGGGCGTCGGCCACGAGATCCCCACCCACGATTCGTTCCGCCAACGAACATTTTTCCGTTATCGGTGATTTCTAAGCCAAGGGATCCACTTTGGAAACCTTCCAAGAAAGGAAAACACGCACCTTGGTAGTGACCTTCGATTTTTTCCATATAGCATCGCATGACCGTGCTGTACGACTGATCGGTTACGAACATTTGATTCTTGAACGGACCAAGCTTTCCGTCCGTCAAATCACAGGCAACACCTGCGGCCGACTTGCCCATTTTATTGTATGGAAACATGATCGCTGGTGGTTCGTACTTTGGCAGTCTCTTTGCTTCGGTCATGAAACGGCTACCGCTTTTAGGCTCTTCTGGTTTTGGCCCCATCACGGACTCTGCAAGTTTGTACCACTCGAATCCGCCAGGGTGTCCGACGAACTTCCCTGGTGGCAAATGCTTTAGTTCACAGGTTCCATTCCACGGTCCTTGGTTGTCGGTATAGAACATGTCGCCCAGATGATTAGCACCGATTCCGCCTGGTGAACGAACGCCGCTGCAAGTCGGAATCAGCTTGCCGTCTTTGGTGACCCGAACACACCAACCGCGATAGGGAACTTTGCTAGAGAATGATCCCGTCAAACATAGAACGACCCACATATCGCCGTTCTTGTCGAACTTGGAACCGAACGCATACTCGTGATAGTCGCCGCTGATCTCCCAGCCATCGTTGACGACTTCAAACTCGTCGGCTTTGCCATCGCCATCAGTGTCTCGCATGCGACTGACGTCTGATCGCTGCGTTGTGTAAAGCCAGCCATCTTTTTCGGCAAGCGTCAATGTTTCGTGCAGGCCATGTGCGAAACGCGTGAACTGCGATGCGCTGACGGATTCGGAAAACGGATCTTGCACCATCCAGATTTCGCCGCGCCGCGAACATACCGCCATCTTGCCATCAGGCATCATCTGAAAACCAGAAGCTTCCAAGACCACACCTTCCGGAATCTCGAAAGTCGTGATCGGGTAGTAATCTGATTCTGTTGGCAGCTTCGCGGCGTCTTGGGCAATCGCTGAACCAGCCAGTAAGTAAGCCACGAGAATGAAGTTAAAGTAACGCATAGTGGGACGATGTGTTGTTGGTGTACAGGTTGTCAATTAAATCTCGAAGGGTGGACGGACAACAGTGCTCCGTCCTTTGGCAAGACCTCAGCTGCCTTTCTACTTAGCCCGAGCAGTTACCAGATAATCTGCTGGACAATCTTGGTCTCACCGGTGATCGGAACCAGCAACTCTTTGGTGCCACCAGTTTCGCGAATCGTGGCTTGCGGTTTGACGCGAATGGTCAGGGTGTCGTCGATCACAAATGCGTCCCCCTTGGGCTGGATTTTCTTACCAGCCGCTGCGCGAAAGAAATACTTGCGATCGACGTTGCCGTTTGGCTTTGCCGTCACCTCTCTTCTAAACGTGCTGACGATATCGCCAGCAACAGGAATCGGTTTGTCTTCGATATCGATCGAGTCCACTCGATAGCGGAACGTTGGTCGCCCCTGCGTATCCAAGCGATAACCTAGGAACTTGTATCCGCGTTCTTTCGGAGGCCCAGTTGGCCAAGGGTCAGTCATGTTCGCGAGTGCTGCGATCGGAGAAACCTTTTCCAGTGTCACGACACCGCCGCCCAGAGGAACTTGGTTACCTTGTCCGCGACCTTGCCAATGCTTGGATGCATCGATGAACCGGTCCTGCCAGATCAATGTGAGTGACAAGTTGTTTGCGTCCCAGCACAAGTTTACTTTTTCGGGATAGCCAACTGCGATCCCGCGCGGCGAAACACCTTCGATAAAGTTTCGATAGATGATCGGCTTGTCGACCGGTTTTAGCTCTTCGGATCCGCCCGAGATTCCTTCGGGGACACCGCCTTTGCTACCCTTGCTGAGAAACGCCCACATGGCAGAAATTTGCCGACTCTGATCGCCATCATAAACGTCTTTTACCGTGCTTTCGCCCTTCGGGTAGCCAGTTGGCATCCGCGTGCCAGGCCGATATTGCTGCGGATCTGGAAGGTAGCGGTGGAACCAGTCTTCACGAATTCGGCTGGCCATGGTGTCTAGGGCGATGGCTTGGATGCCGCTGGATTTGAATTTGCCAAACGTGTGACAACTCACACATGCGAGCCCTTTGGATCCAACCATCTTACGCCCGAAAGCGACTTGCCGCGTCTCGGGTTCATCGCTGTTGGGAATGTTTGCTTCTGTGCGTTGGTCAACAGCCGCCAGCGATTTAGCAAGATGACCAGCAGCGGCGTTGCCGAATCGCGGCATGTACGTTTTCATATAGGGGCGACTCTTGTTGCCATTGGTGACAACGTTCTTGATCCACTCCTCCCGAAGTTTATCACCGACACCGTCTAGCGATGGAGCCAACCGACCCTCGTCGCCCATTTCTGGAATCGTGCTGACAAAGTACTGATTCCTATCGGATTCCGCGCCGCCGATTCCGTCACGTTTGTGACACGCGTAGCAGTTCAGTGATTTCATCGAATGTGCGATTTGCATTTCCGGCGTGATTTCGCCCTTGGGTTCTCCAGCGCTGAGTGCCGCCGTGATGGCTGTGACTTGGATACCTGTCAAATCGAAATTCGGAATGCCAGTCTTTGGATCGCCAAGACAACCGGCCGCATCGCTTTTGATTGCTGCAAGCGTCGGTGCCACAAGCGACGATTCGACGCGCGTGCCGCTCTGGTCCCTGACATGACATGACGCGCAACCCAGCGAGGTAAACAACTCTCGGCCTTGATCGACTTTTGATTCATCGAAAACAAAAGTATCAGGATCCAATTCATCTTTCGGTGTTGCCGGTGGCAGGTCCGTTCCATCTCGGTTCATCACGATTGCTTTGTCGATTGCGCCCGACTTGATGCCCGGGCCAAGCCAAACGAGAGACAGTTCTTCATCACCTCCTGCTTCAAACCAATCCACTTGGATCTCGTGTAAACCACGAGACAAATTCAGAGATCCTTCTTTGAACTCCGTCGGGTGAGTACCATCGTTGTTGATGATACGTTTGCCATCGATGTACAACCGACTACCGTCATCGGAGCCCAACCGGAACGAATATTTACCAGCGGTAGTGATTGGTAGAAAGCCATTGAAGCGGATGATGACGTTTTCGTTTCGCTGGCCAGCGGAAATATCAAGCCCACGTGAAATCCCTTCCTTGTCCGGCTTCATCTGATCTAGATCGTCCGGCAAATTGGAAACTCCTTTGTAGTATGCCTTGAACCGCATGTTCGGATTCTTTGGCAAATCGCGCCGGTTTCCAAACGTGACACCAAGGTCGCCTGTCAAATACTGAGCAACATGTCGCCAGTTGTCACCGCCCAAATCGATCTGCGGCATGCGCCCAGAAGGGCGGACTTTCATTGGATCTCTCAAGAACCTTTCCAAGCTCGCGCGACTGTATTTTTCACCCAATTCGCCCAGTGGAATGGAGGTCGCTGTGTTCGCACTGCGTCCGTCACGAGGCAAGTGACAGGCAACACAACCGGATTCATGAAACAGCTTTTTACCAATGTCCGTGTTGGCGCCCTTGCCGCCTTGATCGATCACGTCATCGCCGACCAAGAAGTTCGTGATTGCAATCGCCGCTTCTTTTCGCTCGGCTTGGCTCTTGCCAGTCATTAGGTCGGGCATTGTTGTGCCCGCTTTAACGTCATGCGGATTGGCAATGTATTTTACTAGCCATTCCGGGCGCACCCGCTTGCCGATCGCGTTCAAGATAGGAGCTTGTTTCGGATTGATCAAACTCACCATCGACTGTTCCGCCTTGTGACAGGCAACGCAATTCAATTCGCCCAAAAGCAATTGTCCGCCATCGGTCGGGTCTCCTGCGCTGACGTGAAACCGCTGGAACGCTGGCACAATCGGCCGCCGCGCCTCGGCAGACAAGTCTCGTGGCAAAACCCAAATGTTTCGAAAGTGAACAGGGTTGCCGTGGTTTTGAATGTAGATCGGTCCGTCTTCAGGTCCATCACGCATTGGGGCCGCAGTAGTCGTTTTCGGCAGCTCTACATCGCGATGAACCACTATCCCGTTTAGCTTCACCGTCATCTTTGCGTTGGCAACTTTCTTACCATCTTTGAATGTCGCAGCAGTGAAGTCGACGTCGTAGGTCTGCCAAGTCAGCGGCGGGAAGCACATATTCAGATCCGGTTTTCGAATCGAATAGATACCGCCCGTCTCGTTCATCTGGCCTTCCAAACCAAAAGAGTCCAAGACTTGCGTTTCAAAACGGCCTTGGTGATAGACACCGCTGTTGCCACGACCTTGCCCACGCGCCTTGGGTTTGAATGGTGTGCGGAACTCCAAGTGCAGCGTGTAGTCACCAAACGTATCGATACTGGTGCAACCCTGTTGTAGCAGTCCGCTGTCAGTGATTTTGGCGCCTTTCTTCCAGTGCTTTTCCAGGCTCGCTTTTGTGCCATCGAATAACACCACCGAGCCACCAGGCGGTTTTGCGCCCAGAGTCGGACTCTTTCGTTCGACGCGTTTGAAGTTTCGCAGTAGCGCTTCAACAGCATCCGCATCGACCTCAATGCTTTTCTTGTCTTTCCTGTTCCAGCCAGCGCCAGGAAGTCCGTCGGTGTAAGTAACAACCTGAAACTCGCCGTCGCCCAAAGCGATTACTTGTAGACCGCGCGTGGAATCGGTGTACTCGCCCTGAAGTTCAAAATCGGGATCCGACTTGGCTTGCTGAGGAGTCACATAGGTGTCTTGAGCGATTGCCGACGCATAGGTCAGGCACAATATCGACGCAAAGAGAAAGCAGCGCATGATGCGAATCTTTGGTGGCAGGAGGGAAGCGGGGTTGCCCATTATGATCGGTTTCGTGCCCAGAAACAGCAGGCTCGACAACAAACAAAAGCTCTTTAGGACGTGATTGTCCATCGGAGTAGCGGATCGACTATCATTTTGAACAGAATTCACGCCAGAAAGGAAAAAATCATGCAGCATCACAATCTTAATCGCCGCCATTTTCTTCAAGCTGGAACGGCCGCCGCCACAGGTGCAATCTGTTTGCCAACGACAGTAAAAGCGGCAGCAAATGATCGGCTTAAGATTGCCTGCATCGGCGTTGGAGGTCGCGGTGGCGGAAACATGCGCACGATGTCGGCAACTGGCAAGGTCGATGTTGTTGCTGTCTGCGATGTTGATTCCAGGTTCTTGGATGCCGCCGCAAAACTTCATCCCAAGGCAAAGAAGTTTAGCGATTTCAGAAAACTGTATGACGAAGTCGGCAACGATATCGACGCAGTCGTGGTCAGCACGACTGAGCACACGCACGCGTATGCAACGATGCCAGCACTGAAGCTTGGTAAACATGTCTACTGTGAAAAGCCGCTCGCATACAACATTTACGAAACTCGAAAGATCACAGAAGCTGCCGCCAAGGCCAACGTCGTCACGCAGATGGGGACGCAGATCCATGCCAACGCCAATTATCATCGCGTCGTTGAACTGATCCAATCTGGTGCGATCGGTGCCGTTAGCGAAGCGCACACCTGGGTCGGTCGAGCATGGGGGCTGCAGAGTGAAGAGAACGCTAAAAAGAACAAGGATCGGTTGTTTGTTAGCGAACGCCCTACGGAAAAGATGACGCCGCCGCCGTATTTGGATTGGGACCTATGGCTTGGCCCAGCTCCCCAACGCGACTTTCACGAAGTCTATTTTCCAGGACCAAATTGGTATCGCTGGTGGGACTTTGGCAATGGCACCATGTCGGACTTGGGCAGCCACTGGAATGACTTGCCGTACTGGGCATTGGAGTTAGACGCGCCACGAACGGTCGAAGCGTTTGGTGATGCGCCTCATCCCGAAATCGCGCCAGCGTCAATGAAAGCCATTTACGAATACGGACCGCGAAAAGATCGTCCAGCAGTCAAACTGACTTGGTATCAAGGCACCGAGAAACCTGAAATATGGAAGCAGAAAGGCATCCCGCAGTGGCGCAGTGGTGTGCTGTTCGTTGGAACTCGCGGCATGTTGCTATCCGACTATGGGAAACACATTCTGTTGCCGGAGGATCGGTTCACAGACTTCAAGCCGCCTGAACCGTTCATCCCCGATTCGCCCGGCCACCATTTAGAATGGGTCAACGCCTGCTTGAACGGAGGCGAAACAGGAAGCCCGTTTAGTTACGCCGGACCGCTGACCGAAGCCAACCATTTAGGCAACGTAGCCTACCGGGTTGGCAAAAAGATTACTTGGAACGCAAAGAAAATGGAGTGCGTCGGCTGTCCTGAGGCACAACCCTACATCCGCCGCAAGCCGCGCGACGGATGGTCGTTATAGATTAAGATCGCAAGGTGAATCGAATGGATCGACGCAAGTTCATTAAAACGTCTGCCGCAATCACAAGCGGCATCGTTGCTGCTGGCCAGCATTCTGCAACTGCCGGCCAATTCACCGGCAAAATCAAGAAAGCGGTCAAGATCCACATGGTGACCGGCGACGCACCCGCGATGGACAAATTCAAACTTCTACGCGACTTAGGGTTCGATGGAGTCGAAACACGAGCCAAGCTAGACGCGAAAGACGCTGATTTGGTCAAGTCGTACAAACAGGCCAGTGAAAAGACGGGGCTTCCGATCCATGGTCTGATCCACGGTAGCAATCCGGACTTGATCGGCGCAATTGACCAAGCCAAATACTTAGGGGCAACCTCGGTTCTGCATGTTGTGCGTTACGACAAAAACATTTCATACATGCAGAATTACAAAGAAACAACCGAGATCATTCAGCGCGCAGTTGAACATGCCGAAAAGAACCAAGTCATGATCTTGTGCGAAAACGTCTGGGCGTCGTACCTAATCGAACCGATGGGAATGGCACAGTTTGTTGACAAGTTTCAGAGTGAAATGGTGGGCATCTATTTCGACGTCGGCAACGTTGTTCGTTGGGGATGGCCGCAACATTGGTTGGAAGTCATCGGCAAGCGAGCCAAAAAGTTGGACATCAAAGAGTACGACTTGGACATCGCGATGAAAGAAGGCATGCGAAACGGTTTTCGCAAGCCGCTTGGCGAAGGAAGTATCGAGTGGAACAAAGTCCGCGCGGAACTCGCCAAGATCAACTATCAAGGATGGGCAACCGCCGAAGTCAAAGGCGGCGACAAAGCACGCTTAGCCGAAATCGCAGAACAAATGGACCGCGTGCTCTCGCTTTAAGACAACCGGCAGATGAAAAGAGACAGCGGTTGCAATAAGCAGCGACTTCGAAAATCGGCACGAACGTCCACGGAAGCCTGACTCAGTAAAAAAAACTGATGTGCGTGGCACCGAAAAGATACTTGACGATTTTTATCGAGACAGCGGAATAGCCGCGTCGAGTGGTCTCACCGTCATCCAGTCGTTGCTCCCCTGGCGGGC
>CAYNNP010000169.1:0-2126 GCA_964398215.1 uncultured Pirellulaceae bacterium
CAAACACCACATCAAAAAGCGCAACTCCAAAACTCACGCTTCGGGTTACCAAAAAGCGTAACTGCAAAACTCACGCCACCAGACAAAATCAGAATTCAATCAATAGGCCGAAGGCCGACACAGCTTCTTGTGCTGTCCTCTGCTAAAGCACGAATAGCAGGACTTTACCGAACGTTTGTATTCCCGTTTTGCTGTGCCAATTGCCAGTACTTCACTGTACCCAATTGTTTTGGAATCAACAGTCCGCGGTTTTCAGCCTGAAGTCGCCCTCGCACCACTTCATAGAGGTCGCGAAGCATGGATTGATTGTCACCGTAATAGCTGTGCCCGAGCAGACTCATGTCGATGCCGCTCACATCGATGGTGTCAATTCCGGGCACGAAGACGAGGTTCGTACCGCTCTCGCCAGCCCGAGGGTAACCGTGCACTCGCTTGGACGCGATCAAGGCCTGATCGGCTGATGACGCGTACAAGGTAACTTGCTGGGCGACGGCCGCCAAAGGTGGACCCAAGTCTCGGCGAAATTGATCCGCGTCAACATCGGGTGCTGCCAGAACAATCTGGTCAAATGGCTTGTCTGAATTTGGAGGCAGTTGCCAAGTGATCTGCTGTATCGCCGAGGTCATCGCGCGATTGCCCATACTATGCGCGACCACATTGATCGACTTAGCATTCGATTTTGTTGCCAAGTCAATCAGAAAATCTTTCAGATGCGGCGCCGTCCATTGCGAATTGTTCTCGTCAACGGTGTAACTCAGTAGCTTGCCTTGGCTAGGCCAGCTGTAACAAACCGGCACGCCCTCAAAGGGCAAATCGACGGCTAACTGTGCGGTTCTCATTACTGCCGATTCAAAGTCCACGTTGTAGCCATGAATAAAAACCAACAAGTCCTGATCTGGTGAACCATCAATGGTCGTATTCAATTTGCTCCGAAAGTCATCTTGATCGACTTCCACGACACTATTGATGACGATGTGTTTTTCGCGATCTTCGCTCAATTCAAAACGCAACAAACTGGGTCGTTCAACTTCTCCACTTTGGTGACTGCTGGGCACCGTGACTTCGCAGACACCTCGAACTGATTCACCACGATCGGCTGTGTAAGTCACGCCGTGTTTTTCTAGAGTCGTTTGTCCAGAAATAACAAAAGAGGCAGCGCCAACGATTCCTACCAGCGCCAACAAACCAAATCCTCCGGTAGCAAACCAAGAGCCTTGGAACCAGAAGTAGACAGCGATGACAATGCAAATCAGCGCAGCGATCCCCAGCAAGATCGGCCAATTACTCTGGCCCGCCAAGTGGTAATCGGTCAGGCTGATATCACCACGCTTTCGATCGGTGGCGTAAAAAACTTGGACGGTTGCGTAACCGTCTTGCGGCTGGAAACTCGAACCAGCTGGCAGTGAATCAAAGGGAGCCGATTGTGGCGCAGCCATTGGCTCGCTGGTCGGAGCCTCAAATTGCAACTCGTTCGTCGTTCGACGTGTCGCCAGAGTCGGCGGCACGCTGGCGATTTGGGGCTGTGCGAATGCTTCAGAATCGCGTGCGGCAGTGGTAATCGAGGGTGGTGAATCGCTCCAGATTTGTTCTGGTGCCAGTTCTGTCGTCGCAGCAGGAACGTGGTCACTTTGAACATCAGGTTCTAACTGACTAACGGTCTTTTGATCCGATGGTTTAGAGCATCCGGTAGCAAGCAAATGGGTCGCCAACAAAGCTGGCAAAAACATCTTGAGCGATTTCATCGACGAACACCTTTCTCCGCGAAAAACTTGGCAGACAAGAATGGTTAGCGGTAGCAAAAATGCCTCGCCGCGTCGATCCCGATTTGCGGCCCGCACACCCGTCAACTCATAACTGGCGCCCACCGCGAGAATGATGGCAGTTAGTTGGCGGTGGCTACTCAGCAATGAGTAACCGGATCAACCACGAGACTGCAAAGAGAAGAGAAAGCAATAGAGCGAGACGTTTGTCGCCGGGGCGCCGTTTGGGTAACCGACGTCGGGGTTTTGTGATTCTTGCGGTCGTTGCTGTGCAAGCGGTTTCTGGTGGCTTGTAGGGATTCACTTCAGAATAGGCGCACTTTGCGTCATTGTGCATGTGCAACCTCACAGCCGGAGATAGATGAC
>CAYNNP010000169.1:2226-14588 GCA_964398215.1 uncultured Pirellulaceae bacterium
TAGGCGCACTTTGCGTCATTGTGCATGTGCAACCTCACAGCCGGAGATAGATGACAAGCAACGCCAAACGCCAATCGTGGCACTGACCGCTCACGCATTGAAAGGCGACCGCGAGAGATATTTGGCAGCCGGAATGGACGCGTACATTTCTAAACCCATCCAGGTTTCAGAGCTCCAAGCTGTCATGGCCGACCTCTGCGGCGGTGAAGAACCAACGGTCGTCACACCAGTGGTTGATACCAATGCGGAAGTCGTTGATCACAACGACCTGATGACTCGAATTGGTGGCGACATGGAATTCCTTAGCACAATGGTATCGTTGTTTGCCGAAGACTACCCCAAGCACATCGCCTCGATCGAAGCCGCCCTTTTGGAAGGTTCAGCCGACGGAGTTCGTCAATCTGCACACACTGAAAGGAAACGCGGGCAATCTGGGTGGAATCAAAGCCGCTGCAGCAGCCCTTGTCGTGGAAAACCTCGGGCGCGAATCAAAATGGGACGAATGCCCTGCAGCCATCGAGCGACTAAAGCAATCACTGAAGGAACTGCAACAAACCTTGGAGGCAACTGCAACCGGCAGCCCTTCGCAAAACGGAACCTCAACCGGATCCTCGAACTAAGCGATCCTCATCGCCGCACAGCTCACAGCGTCACGCTGCAAGTCGCTTTACCAAGGCCGCACTCCACTCGCAACAATCGCGAGCCGAAGTTCACTGCGCTGCTGCATCACCCCAACGAAGACACCCCTGTGCGCTCTTGCTGCGTTTTGAGCGTGAGGAGCTTTGTCGATTCATGAGCACAAGATAGGTACTGGGGTAGCGAGGAGCGAATTGTGAAGCGTAATTCCCGCGAACAGAGATCCCCATCTTCGGGATCCGTAGGGCATCAATCACGTTGGGCGCCAAAAACAATCCAGCATTGCAGCGTTGTATTTGTTTGCAAAAGGTAGGCTGGATAGAAATTACGTTTTGAATTGGTTTTCTCCTATAGAGTCAGCCCGAATAGGGGCCACGTTTATTGTTAAAACCAAACCAAACGGAACCTTGGCGCATTGGGACGACAGCTTTTTTCACCAATAGCGTGCGATACGTAGTTGTTTGACCTATTCGTTGAATAGCCACGGTTATTCCAAAATCCACACACCACCCGACCCCGTGAAGCAACGACCACGTATTTCCGACGGTAGAGACGCATCATCTCGCCGAGCCATCGCTGTCGTCGAACTTGCGCTGGTTCTGCCAGTGCTCTTCATACTGATACTCGGGATGCTGGAGATCTGCGAGGGAATTTTTCTGAAGCAGAAAATTGTCATCGCATCACATGAAGGGGCTCGGATTGCCGTCCGCCGAGACGCAACCATTTCAGATGTTCAGGACGCCGTTTCGGCCTATCTGCAGGCTCGAGAAATGGAGTTTGGTCCGATCGCATCGGTGGTTTCGTGTACTCCTGCACCGGAGGAAGCAAAATTGCTTGAACCGGTGGTCGTTCGAGTCGAAATTGACGTCAATTCAAATATGAGGATGCCACTGTCGCTCTACAAATACATCAGAGGTGAGACGATCGTTGGTGAAGTCACCATGTTTAAAGAATACGACGGAGCCAACCTCTAACCAATCTGTATCAACCATGATTCGCAAAAAGAAACGAGACCAACGACGCGGTGCTACAGCAATCGAATTCGCGATTTCTGCGTCTATTTTAATGTTCGTTCTATTCGCGTTTTTCGAATTCGGAATGGTGATGATGATCGAGTCTTTTGCAGAAAATGCCGCATTTCGATCCGCCCGCCACGCCGCCGTACTTGGCGCGTCGGTAGAAGAAGCGGTTGAGCTGGCTAGGTCTGACATGGAGATTCTAGGCGTCGATGACGCGGAGATAATCGTCGAGCCAACAGCGGGCTCGCAGATTCAAGGTAGCATCGACTCAAACACAGAGAGTATTCGAGTAAGAGTCAGAGTCCCACTAGCCAATCACATCGCTTTTGGCCGCCTTTTCAGTGGAACAACAATGGAACGACAGGCCGTCATCATCACAGAACGATCGGAGTAGCATCATGAATAATCACAAAAGTAACCGTCGTGGCGCCGTCATGGCGCTGCTAGCCGTTGTCCTTCCCGTCATCGTTTTGTTGGGTATGGTCGCGATCAATCTTGCATCAATGCAATTGGCACGGACAGAATTAAAAATCGCAACGGATGCCGCAGCTCGAGCTGGTGGACGAGCATGGAGCGAGCATCAAGACCAAGATATCGCGCGAGATTTCGCGCAACAGGCAGCGTTACTGAACAACGTCAATGGAAATGGTCTTTCACTGGACGCGTCCAGCAATTCTTCTGAAATCGTATTTGGTTCATCCCTTCGCATTGAAAGTGAAGGTCGCTTTGTTTTTTCACCACTAGGCAACAACGACGATGCAATCAGCGCGACAGGAATCCGCGTCAACGCGTCACTGGACGATCAACTTCTGTTCGCAATTGGCAACACCGAAACCTTTCAGCTTTTGGCCACATCGGTGGCCACGCAAATTGACCGAGACATTGCGTTGGTCGTTGACCGGTCCGGTTCGATGGCCTACTACCAAGACGAAGACGAATTGTACGAAACGATAACAGCACTGTACGAGGACGGATCCAATGGGATTTCAAATTCCGAATACATTGATGCCGTCACCGACTATCAGCCGATTCGATCACTCGCAAGACTACCACTCTCTGACCGCCAGTACTCGCAAAAAGTGATCGACCTACTCTCTGGCGACCTGAAACAATACGCAATCACTCTCAATACGAAATACCGTACCGGAATCGGTGGACCCGACCATTCCAGGTGGGCGCTGTTAGAGGAAGCGAGCGAAGCGTTCTTCAACACCTTGGAAAACAGCGATCAAACAGAACTGGTTTCGGTCAGCTCGTTTGCCAGCTCAGGTCGACAAGACGTTCCACTGACCAGCGATGTTAACGAAGCGATCAAAAGCATTGAATCAATGCGTCCAGACGGATCGACCGCAATCGGAGTCGGGATGTTAGAAGGCATTCAAACACTTGTTGGCGATCGAGCACGGCCTGACGCGGTACCAACGATCATTGTTTTTTCCGACGGCGAGAACAAAAGAGGGAGAAATCCTGAGTCGGCTGCGAGGCAAATCAAAGACGACCATCCACGCGTCATTATCAACACCGTCACATTCGCCGCCGGAAACCAACGCGAAATGCAAGCCGTGGCAGAAATTGGCGATGGCAGGCACTATCACGCCGAGTCAGGGGATCAGCTAATCGAGATCTTCAAGATCATTGCCGCCAGTTTTCGGACGATCATCACCGAGTAGTTCAGCCGAGGACTTTACAACTATCTTTCCACGGCGGACTAGCCGGAAACGCAGTGACAGCGGAAAACGCAGTGACAGGCGATAGCATGATACGTTTCGTTGCCCGCACGATTCGCTACCCAATCGCCTCTTCTTTCCCCGGCAGACACATACCAGAACCGTCGTAAGGCCGATGGGTTGCCTTGTGTGTGAACACCGAACTTGGAGACACTTGCTCGCCAAGACGGATCGTCAATCTGCTTGGGCTTCGGGTTAGGGCGAATCAGTTTTTGAATCTAGGTAACCAAGCTTTACAAGCGCGAAACGCCAGAGCGCCAACAAGTGAATTCACGGGCATTTGTCCAACACACTTGCGTGCGCTCTTGCGATGCGTGCTTCTTTGGCGGTGGATGCAAAACAAGCAGCCGGAGCTGTCTGCCCCCTTTTCTTGTCTAAGCGAATGTCGTTTTCGGATTTACACCCATAGATCGCGGTCTAGATTTCGGTAGCCGATTGCTTCGGCTAGGTGCATTTCGTTGATGTTTGCGTCGCCGGTTAGGTCGGCGATGGTGCGGCTGACTCGTAGGATTTTGTCGTGGGCTCTGGCTGATAAGCCCATCTCTTCGACGCTGTGGCGGAGCATCTGTCGGCAACTTTCGTTTAGATGGCAGAACTCGCGTACTTGGCGGCTGGACATCTGGGCGTTGTAGCGCACTGAGCTATCTTTGCCGAATCGCTCGGCTTGTACCAAGCGCGCTTGCAATACGTCTTCTCGCATCTTGGCGCTGTTGGTTCCTTCGGCAGATTTCGATGAGAGTTCATCGAACGGCACCGCGGGCACCTCGATGTGTATGTCGATCCGGTCCATCAACGGTCCTGAAATTTTCCCCATGTACTTTTCGACTTGAGGTGGTGTGCAGTTGCAGCTGCGCCTTGGGTCGCTACGGTACCCGCATGGACACGGATTCGCAGCAGCAATTAGCATGAAGTCGCTGGGAAACGTAGTCGACCGTAGGGCTCGGGCGATCGTGACGACACCGTCTTCGAGCGGTTGCCGCATCACCTCCAAGGTCTTGCGATTGAATTCAGGAAGTTCATCCAAGAACAAAATCCCGTTGTGCGCTTTGCTGATTTCACCGGGCGAAGGTGGGCTTCCGCCACCGACCAGTCCGGCGTCGGAGATGGTGTGGTGTGGGCTGCGGTAGGGACGACGCGCAAGCAGTGGTTGTCCGGCGGGAAGCTGTCCGAGCGCGCTGTAGATGCGTGTGGTCTCGATCGACTCGGTGGCTTCTAGTTGCGGCAGTACCGTAGGCATGCGTTTTGCTAACATCGTTTTGCCGCTACCAGGCGGGCCGATCATGATCAGGTTGTGACGGCCGGCAGCGGCGAGCGTCATTGCGCGCTTGGCGGCTTCTTGGCCGCGTACGTCGCCGAAGTCAATTTCGTAGTGGCTGAATTGTTCAAACAGTTGTTCAAGGCGACTGGGCGCCGGGGTAAGTTCAACTTGGTCTGTAAAGAACCCAACGGCTTGCGCTAGTGAATCGACAGCGATAACTTCAAGGCCTTCGACGATCGCCGATTCGCCAGCATTCTCGCGTGGCACAACGATGCCCTTCAAGCCCGACTGCTTGGCGGCTTCGATGGCGATCGAGAGCGCGCCTTTGACTGGTCGTGTGATGCCTTCCAAAGCCAATTCGCCAACGACGGCGTATTCTTCGAGTTTGTCGGATGCGATTTGGCCGCTGCCAGCTAGCACGCCCAAGGCGACGGGCAAGTCGAAAGAGGGTGCTTGTTTGGGAAGATCACCGGGGGCCAGATTGATGACGACGCGGTCTTGGGGCCGCACGAATCCGCTGTTGACGATTGCCCGTTCAACGCGATGGGTGCTTTCTTTCACAGCCGCGTCTGGGAGCCCAACCAAAATGGTTTTCGGCATCGCAGCAGGTGACAGGTCGACCTCGACATCTACCGGCATTGCCTCGATGCCCAGTAATGTAAATGTTTTCAGTCGTGCAAGCATGTCGTATTAAGCCCTGAAATTTTCCGGTAGAAAACACGCCATATCATCACATCGCGGCTATTGCCCGACAAGCCGACGTCAGATCGTGGACTGCGTGGTGCTAACTTTATAGATATCCGGCATATATTTCGGAGATAGCGCGGACGGGGCTGAGTCTGCTGCCTATATTTTGGGTGGAAAGGGCTGCACGCGCGCTGCTCGATTTTTGAAAAAGAGGTAATGACT
Source organism: uncultured Pirellulaceae bacterium (assembly GCA_964398215.1). Lineage (GTDB taxonomy): Bacteria > Planctomycetota > Planctomycetia > Pirellulales > Pirellulaceae > CAYNNP01. The sequence goes on from CAYNNP010000169.1 coordinate 7,776, forward strand.
TGAGCGACCAACAAGATTTTTCGGTTGCAAATGCATACGGGTTGACCGACGTGGGGCGAACCCGCGAAGTGAACCAGGATCAATTTTTGATCGCTGAGTTGAATAAGTCGATGTTGGTGACGTCGACCAGTTTGCCAGTTGGGACTGAGTCTCGATTGTTTGGTGGACAGCAAGGCCAACTCTTGCTGGTGGCTGACGGAATGGGTGGGCATGCAGCCGGTGAATTGGCTAGCAGCATTGCGATTGATCATTTGATCGGCCGATTGCTAAACAGTGTGCATTGGTTCTTTCAAGTTGATCATGACTGCGAAGAGGACTTTATCGACGCGCTGAAGGGCTTGTTGCAGGACGCCCACAAACGGATCTTGACGGAAGCTGCCAAGAATCGCGATCAGCATGGCATGGGGACAACGCTGACGATGGCGCACATGGTGTGGCCACGAATGTATGTGGTGCATGCTGGCGATAGTCGATGCTATCTGATCCGTAATGGCGAAGCAGAACAGTTGACGACAGATCACACGTTGGCGCATCAATTGGTTGAGTCGGGTGGACTGAAACCGGAAGAGGAAGCGAGTAGCAAGTGGAGCAACGTTTTGTGGAATGTGCTGGGAGGCACGGCGGACGGCAAGTTGATGGCGGAAGTCCGTCGAGCGGTGTTGCAGGAGGGTGATGTGATCGTGCTGTGCAGTGACGGTTTGACAAAGTACATTGATCAGGCTCAGATTGTTGAAGTCGTGGCAGAGCTGAAAGACCCCAAGCCGATTTGCGAAAGGCTGGTTCAGCTGGCCAATGATGCCGGTGGTCAGGACAATATCACGGTTGTTGTGTCTCGTCCGTCCAGTAACATCACTGTGGAAGATGCACGGTTGGCCGAAGACGATATTGCGACCATCAGTGATTTGGAGGGGCGGGATACAACTCGAATCGAAGACACCGCTACCGACTCTTGGTTGGACGATACTCTTCCAGAGTGATCGGCCCGACGATTCGATTGCTGGACCAAAAACTGCACTGACCCTTTTATGGCCCAGCGACTTTTTTCTGACACATCGTGCGAAGATTCGCGTGAGCCCAACCAGACTCTTGATGAGGATCCGCCAAACAAAGGCGAGTTGAATCCGCCTGTTGGTGTGGTTGGCGGCGCAATTTATGGACTGTTGGCAGCTGCTCTTTATACAGCAGCCAACATCGCGCTTCGGGAAAGTGTTGGTGTCGATGCCCTGTTAGTTTCGGCAGTGAAGTCTGTTCCGATTGTGGTATTGCTGGGACCGGTCATCGGTTGGATGAGTTGGCGAGGAAAGACCATCATCACCAGTACAGAAATGATCCCAAGATTTGTATTGTCGTCGTTGACGGCTCAGTTCGTTGGAAACGTTGCTTTTCAGCTTGCTTTGGGGATCGTGGGGTTGGCATCGTCGGTCACGATCACCTTGGGCGCGATGATCATTGGCGGCGCGATCTTTGGGCGGCTGTTTTTAAAAGAACCTATCAGTTTTCGGGTCGCATTATCGATGATCACGCTGATTGCAGCGGTGGTGGTTCTGAATTTGAGTTTTGGCGAAACGCCAGAAGAAACCCAAAACTCGGGCGACTTTCCATTGTGGGTTGGTGGATTGTTCGCTGTGGCTTCGGGGTTGGCGTATTCGATGTTTGGTGCCGTTACCCGTCAAGCATTGATCAATGGATTGACTCCACAAGCGACAATGTTCATCAGTGGTCTGATGGGTTTGTTAACACTGTGGCTGGCAACATTTTGCTGGATCGATCTTTCTGAAATTGCAGCGATTAATGCAACGCAGTGGTGGATCATGTTGGCGGCCGGCATGTTCAACTTTCTGGCTTTCATCACACTGACATGTTCTTTGAAAGCTCTGCCAGTGATTGCCGTCAATTTGCTTAACGCAACCCAGGTCGCGATGGCAGCAGCCGCTGGCGTGTTCTTCTTTTCAGAACAGATCACTCAACCATTGATCCGGGGAATCGCGCTGACTTTTGCCGGGCTCGCGATTTTGGCGACGAAACGCAAGCAAGATTCATAGCCACGAACTCGCACGTTGCATCCATGGCGACGGATGAACGTGCGGGGCATTGAGTCGTGCCAAAGACAATGGTCTATGGGTTTAGAATCGAATGTGGATTCCACTGCGGCTTGGAGAGCCACCGCGCGGCGAACCGTAACCTGAACGAGAAGGTTTGTAGCCGCGTCGGTAGTACGGTGAAACGACTCGCTTTTGATAGATTACTGGTGCAGGGGTGATCACGCGTTGGATGACTGGCGGTTGGTGGACGACCACGGGAGCCGGTTGCGGCACGGTTTGAACCCGCTGGACTTCGCCAATCGGTGCGTTCTGCAGATAAGTAATCAGTTGTTCGCTAATGCCTTGTTGGTGCAAAGCAAGGATGTCTTGCACAGTCAGCTTGTGGGTAAAACCTCGTGAGCGGACTTGGTTCACGATCACATTGTCGCTCAAACCTGATCGGCGCATCGAAACAATGTCAGCCATTGAAACGGCCGACTGAATTCGTGCGATCTGTTGTTGCTGGGCGTGATAATATTGTTGTTGCTTGCGAATCGCATAGTCTTTGTCGTTCGCGTCACCCAAGACACCACCAGCGAAGGCTCCGATCAGCCCGCCAATCGCGGCGCCGGCTCCTGCCTCATTATTGTTGTCACCAATGGCAGCACCGATTGCTGCGCCAGTCAAGCCTCCAACGGTAGCACCACGTTGCTTACCCGTTTGGGCATCGGCATTTGTCATCGAAACGGTCAGCAAACCAACGATCGCGGTCAAGCGAATAACAAGCGACTTCATTTTTCAATCCATTTTTGGAATCAATTTTTGGCAAAATGCCATCCCTGATCAAATCGTCAGATAGAAGGTCTCGGGATGAAGAATCAATCCCATTTTTCGTGAAACATGGATTCAGTAAATTTTGATGCCCCCGCGAACTGGATTGCCAGCAATGATAAACTCAGGTGGCAATCGGCTTTACGCCACATAAACCTCTTCAATGAACGATACAACGGAGCGCCAGGAAGATGGCCAATTGGATTAGTGTCAAAGACGCCAGAAACGAGTCTGCAGTCGGCAAGACCTGCGAAATTCGCGGCTGGGTGCGAACGCGACGTGATAGCAAGGGTGGGTTTAGCTTCATCGAAGTCAACGATGGCAGCAGCATGGGAAACCTGCAGGTCGTCGCCCCGGCGGAGCTGGAGAACTACGCCAGCGATGTGCAAAAGTTGACCGCCGGTTGCAGCGTTGTTGTTGCTGGTGAAATGCAAGAGTCACCCGCGAAAGGTCAGGCGACCGAGTTGCACGCCACCAGCGTTCGTGTCCTGGGTTGGGCGGACCCAGAAACCTATCCGCTACAAAAAAAGCGGCACACGTTCGAGAAACTGCGCGAGTGGGCTCACTTGCGGACTCGAACCAATACACTTGGCGCGGTGATGCGTGTGCGAAATCAAATCAGCCAGTCGATCCACAACTTCTATCACGAGAACGGTTACTTTTACGTCAACACGCCTGTCATCACGGCTAGCGATTGCGAAGGCGCGGGCGAGATGTTCCGGGTGACCGCATTGGACCTGGAAATGCTGGCCAAGTCCGGTGGACCAGTGAATTACTCGTATGACTTTTTTGACAAGCCAACTTTTCTAACGGTAAGTGGTCAGTTGGAAGCGGAAACCTATGCGACCGCGCTGGGCAAAGTGTATACGTTCGGGCCGACGTTTCGAGCAGAGAATAGTAACACGAGTCGCCACCTCGCCGAGTTCTGGATGGTTGAGCCTGAAACAGCGTTCTTTGACTTGAACGATAACATGAAGCTCGCAGAGGATTTCTTGAAGCGGTTGTTTGGTGATTGCTTGGAATACTGCGGCGAAGACATGGAGTTCTTTGACTTGCGAATTGAGAAGGGCAAGATCGAGCAGATCAAGACTGTGATTGAGAAACCGTTTGAGCACCTGACGTATACCGAAGCGATCGATGTATTGACATCGTGCAATGAGAAATTCGATTACCCGATTAGTTGGGGTACCGACTTGCAAGCCGAACATGAACGCTATCTAACCGAAAAACATGTGAACGGTCCGATGATCTTGACGGACTATCCGGCGTCGATCAAACCGTTTTACATGCGGGTCAGCGATGATGGCAAAACAGTCGCGGCCATGGACGTGTTGGTTCCAGGCGTTGGCGAGATCATTGGTGGCAGTCAACGTGAAGAGCGTTTGGATGTGCTGCAGCGGCGGATGAAAGAACACGAGTTGGATGAAGCGGAATACTGGTGGTATGTCGATCTGCGAAAGTTCGGTACGGTGCCGCACGCAGGATTCGGCTTGGGACTCGAACGAGCTGTTCAGTACGTTACAGGCATGAGCAATATTCGTGACGTGATTCCGTTCCCGCGAACGCCTGGCAACGCTGAGTTTTGATGTCGGGTCAAGACGTCGCGAAGCCAATGGGGCGGTTGGCTCCATCACCAACCGGAGCGCAGCATTTGGGTAACGCGCGGACTTATTTGCTGGCCTATTGGTCGGCCCGAAAGAGTGGCGCGAATTTGGTGATGCGGATCGAGGATATTGATTCGCCGCGCGTCAAACCTTGGGCGACTGAGCAAGCGATCGAAGATTTGCGTTGGCTGGGGATCGATTGGGAATTTGGTCCCGATGTGGGTGGGCCACACGCTCCGTACATTCAGACGGAGCGGGAACCGCACTACCATGACGCGATCGAAAGACTGCGCATCGCCAATCGCGTGTACCCGTGTGTTTGCACGCGAAAGGACATTGCGGCGGCAGCATCCGCACCGCACTTTGAACACGAAAGCCCAATCTATCCCGGCACCTGTGCGGCTTGGCAAAACGGTGATGGGTTGCCGGATGCTGGCACCTTCAGTTGGCGATTTCGGGTGACCGATGACCTGATTGCCTTTGACGACATCGTTGCTGGGCCGCAAGCAAGCCAGCCAGCTTCGCAGTTAGGCGATTTCCCGATCACGCAAAAAAACGGCAAGCCATCGTATCAGCTAGCTGTCGTGATTGACGACGCTTTGATGGAAGTCACGGAAGTCGTTCGTGGCAACGATTTGATCCCCAGCACGTTCAAGCAAATTGAGCTCTTGCGGGCGTTGGATTTGCCGGTGCCAAAGTACGCCCACGTGCCATTGGTCTTGGGAAGCGATGGGCGTCGTCTAGCCAAACGCCACGGAGACACGCGTTTGAGTTTTTACCGAGAACGTGGAGTTTCGCCGGAGAGAATCGTCGCTTGGGCAGCCACCAGTAGCGGCCTAATCGATCAGTGTGAATCCATCCAAGCAGCTGAGGTGATTGCTGCAATGGATTGGAGCAAGCTCAACCGCGATGACTTCGTCGTACAGGATGATCTTTTCGGTAAAGACGGCTCGCGAAATGAGTGACGACAGAGTCTTATTTGGCCTTCGCTTTCACGCGAGAGAGGTCGATTAGTTTTACACCACTCATTGTTTTGAAAGTATCTTTGTGCTCGTCCCAAAGATCAGAGGTTGTGCCCGAAATGATGATTGCTGCGATATCTACTTCTTCTGACCAAAAACAAGAATACGAAACTCGAAACGGCTGAGCATCCTTTTTGCCTGGCTGAGGTTCGATGGTGTCAAAGCTCTCGCCGTCAAAGATATCCAACTCGATATTCCTTGTTTCACTCAATACTTTTGTTGCCGCCTTCTTTTTCGATTCAATGAACTGAGCGATGAACTCCTTGGCGGTTTTCTTCGTTGCCTTTTGGATTCCAATAGCCAACTGAATTTTGACACCTGTGATATACGGTGTCTTGGCAGGCTCTTTGGAAATAGTCCAATCCAAAGTGTTGCGTCGATGGTTTTCTGCGTAGTGCCAGTCTTGAGGACGAAGAATGCTTCCGCCAGTTGGATTCAGTGTCTGTAGCACAAAGCCTTCGGGCTGAATCAGTTTTGGTTTGGTCGGCGCATCACCGGGTGCTTTCTCGGGCCAAACCAATGGCAACATTTCATCTGGCAAACGAAGTTTCCGATTCGCTTTTTGACCCGCTTCGCGCCACTTCACTGGCAACGCTGATGGTGACATTTTTGGGTTCTTGGGACGCGCGTCTTTCTTGCCACCCCAAACATGGAACTGCATGATGAACGCAATGGGCCCACCAATAACCGTCGGCGTGCCTACCTGTTTCATCGATGTTGCAAGTTGCTCGCTACGTTTTGGGAAAAACTCGCCATCAACATCGATCCAATACTTGCTTGATCCATCGGGGCGCACGGCGACAGCGATGATCCCATTACGCGCCGTTTTGTCATTCGCATAGGCTTTCGAAACGATCGGACCGACTTTGGCCTTGATCGCATTGATGTAGGCGGATGTCGTTTTTGTAGCGGGAGCGCGCTTGCCGAATTCCGACATTGGATTCAGCAAGACAATTGATTCCATCTCAAATGCCTCATCGGCTCTCGCGCGAAATGCGAAACAAACAAGCATACAAAACATCAGTGGAATTAGACGCAACATGGGCTTCCTTGGCAGGCGGATTCAAGTGTTCAAAATTTAGACGATTCCATGCCCATTTTGGATTTCCGGCAGCTCGAATTTTTAGCAAGAATCTACAAATCAAGGTATTTGTGTTGTGCTTGTGCGTTCAGTGATCGGCGGCGGAACGGATTCCTCTCGATCTCAGGGAGCCCGTGGCTGATCGCGGTCTTCTCAATCGCAAACACCGCTTTTTTTGGTAACCCGACGCGTGAGACGTTTAGACCCTTAGATTGTTGCAAGCCCTACGTAGGTTGGCCTCTCTAGGCCGACTT
>CAYNNP010000170.1:0-14369 GCA_964398215.1 uncultured Pirellulaceae bacterium
GCTGCCGACGGGCTGTTGCTTTTATCCTTCCGTTGTGACGGAATCTCTTGATCGAAAGGCAACACCCCGACTTTTAGTTGAAACGCAGCACTAGAGCGTCGATTTTACTTTGTTCATCAATTCTGCAAACGTTGCTTCGGAGAGCGCGCCGTTGTGGCCAAGTCCAGGCACACTGATGAAATGTTTGACTTCGTTGTTTGTCGCTGACTCGTGTAGCAGCTTTGCGTGGCTAATGGGGATCAGACGATCGCTTTCACCATGAAGCTGGATAATTGGACCTTCGTATTTCTCCAATCGCTTGACCGAGTTGTAGCGGTTCCGCATCAAAGTTTTGACTGGCACAAACCAGAACTTACTTGCCGCTACATTTACCAGCTGATCAAAAGTTCTTTCCAGCACCAGTGCTTTTGCGCCACCGTCAGCGGCCATCGCCACCGCGCAGCCGCCGCCCAGTGAACGCCCGTAAAGAATGATTTGGTCAGCCCGGACGTTGTAGCGTTCCATCATGTACTTGCGAGCGGCTTGGCAATCCAGCAGCACGCCGGCTTCGTTCGGTTTGGGAGTGTCGCCGACAAAGCCTCTGAATTCTGCTGCCAAGACATTTGCGTCCAGATGGTTGCTAACGCTGCGGAGAAAACTGCCTTGCCAAGCAGCTTTTTCAGCGTTGCCATGAAAGAAAACCACCACCGGTTTGTCGGGGCCACGATGCACCAACAACCCCTGAAGCTTGACGCCATCGCTGGTCTCGTAGACCGGAGTTTCAAGGCTGGATCCTTCGGGTTCTTCCCATTGGGGCCGCCGCTTCATGTACGCACCGGGGTAAACAAGCGCCGTCTCGAATATCAGCAATGCTCCTAGCACAGTTGCGTACCCAATCAAAAACAAGCGGAGGGTTCTGTACATAATTCGTTTGATCCACGTTTTTTTTGGAGGCTCTGCATCGTTGGTCATGATCGACTGGTGCTCATTGAAGTTGCCAGAATCCAATGTATGATTCGCGCGACAGGCGTACGTGCGAGGCCCATAAATCGATACCATACAAATCATCGTTACGCAAAACATGTTACAGGATTTTGCGACGCCGGACCAATAACAAGGATTTCCATTGGCAGATCACAAACCCGAAGTTGGCAGCAAAAGCAGCGAGAAAATGTCTCCGCCTCTGCGCGAAGTGAACTTTGAGTACAGCAAACACTTTCTGCCCGTACTCAAGCACGCAAACTGTTCACTGCTGGTTTCGACCTATGCGGCAGGAAAAGTAGCTACCGTCGGAGTCGGCGACGAAGGTTTGCGGTTGAACTTTTCAAATTTCCAGCAAGCCATGGGAATTGCGGTGGGAGACAATGGTCTTGCGATTGGTGGGACCAACGTGATTTGGTTCTTGCAAGATGCACACGAACTATCGACACAGATTCAGCCTAACCAGGATCATGATCGTGGATACTTGACCCGCGAGTCTTTCGTGACCGGCAATGTTCATGTTCACGAAATGGAGTGGGGCGCGGATGGCGAATTGTGGGTCGTCAACACATTGTTCTCGTGCTTGTGTACGCTGCACGAAGAGTTCAATTTTGTGCCGCGGTGGCAACCAAGTTTCGTAACGGAACTTGCGCCCGAAGATCGTTGCCACCTCAACGGCATGTGCTTAGAAAACGGACGCCCCAAGTACGTGACGGCGCTTGGTACGACCGACGAGGCTAAAGGTTGGCGTGAAAAAAAAATCGATGGCGGTGTTGTGATCGATGTCGACTCTGGCGAAATCGTGGCAACCGGTTTGTGCATGCCCCACTCGCCGCGAATCCACAACGGCAGGCTCTATGTGCTGGATAGTGGACGCGGTCAGTTGGTGACGGTCGATGTGGGCACCGGGCAATTGGAAACCGTCGCGAGCTTTCCGGGCTATGGCCGCGGCATGGCGATGCATGGCCAGTTCGCGTTCATCGGGATGAGCAAAGCACGCGAGACTTCCGTTTTCGGTGGTGTGCCAATTTGCGAAGATCGTGATGCAATGCGGTGCGGTGTTGTCGTGATTGACTTGATGGAGGCCAAGGCAATCGCGTACTTGGAGTTCCAGTCAGGCGTCGAAGAGCTTTTCGCGGTGCAAGTTCTGGCTGATGTCCAAAGTCCCGTGATTTGCGGGCCATACCCAACCGAGGACAATGTCCCGCCCATTTGGGTGGTGCCACGTGGGGATCAGGTCTCCCAATTGCTGTCTCAGTCCATTAAGACAAAGGTATCGCGCCGATCTTCCTGATTTTTTCGGATATACTAATCCCGACTGTTGGGGGGACGCCCAGCGATCTCATCTTCTCATCTGTTCTACATAACACGTAGGTGTCCAAAATGGATAATCATTCGCGATTGCGTTCTGGAAAAAAGAGAACACAGATCAAGAAACGTGTGCGTCGACGAAGTCTCTTCAACGCTCTGCAAAAACTAGAAGATCGACATTTGTTGGCTTTCGACATATCGCTGTTTGCCAACATCAATCAGCTTGGCATTTCGTCGGTGCCAGAAGAAGTAACCGAAGTCAACGGCGAGGTGTTCTTTGTTGCAGACGACGGACGCACTGGTTCTGAACTCTGGAAGACTGATGGAACGGAAGCCGGAACGGTACAGGTGTCCGATATCTTTCCTGGCTTCGAAGGTTCACAGCCATCGCAGTTAACGGCATTGGGCAACGAGCTGTTTTTCGTAGCACTGGACGAAGACAACGAGTTTGATCTTTGGAAAAGTGATGGTACCGAGTCAGGTACTGTGTTGGTTTTCGATGCAAACGCAAACGGTGTTTATTACCCAACAGAATTAACAGCATCGGGTTCGCGGATTTTCTTCACTGCGTACGAAAGTGCGAGTGGTTATGAATTGTGGTCAACCGACGGGACCAACGCTGGCACGGCACTTGTGCGTGATATCAATCCAGATCAAAACATCATTGATCGACCGCAAGAGTTGACGGACGTCAATGGAACATTGTTCTTCACGTCATACGATGACGGTTACTACAACCGCGAACTGTGGAAGAGCGACGGGACGGCAGCGGGAACTGTTTTGGTAAAGGATATCGGGGTCGACCTGGGAGATCCTGGACCAGATGACGATGACTTTACAATCAGCTCGAATCCTTACGAACTGACGAACATCAATGGCACGCTGTACTTTGTTGCAGAAGACTTTGAAAACGGAGTCGAACTATTCCAAAGTGATGGTACGTCAGCTGGCACATCGCTGGTCAGCGACTTGAATCCTGGTGGATCGTCATCGTATCCCAGGGGATTAACGGAATTCCAAGGCGACGTGTTCTTTTCGGCGACCGATGGCACGGGCCGACATCTTTACAGAAGCGATGGCGTCACAACGAGCTTGGTGGCGATTACTTCAGCAAGCGGGTCGTCGACACCAACGGATCTAACCGTCGTCGGCAACGACTTGTACTTTTCATCAGAAGGTTCAGTTCCAGTTTTGGATGTGGCGGTGGATGTACCAGTCCTGACACCGCAAAACTCCATTCGAACCGGCAGTACTACGACGCTTGCAGGAATCGTGACTGAGGTAACGCCAACGCCGGACAGAGGATTCATCGGTACGTCAACTGGCGTGAATACGTTTACCGCAGAAGATCAAGACACGACGGATGACAACCCGGGATGGGTTGAAAGTGGCGCCGACATTGGTTTTCCTGGCGTTCAGTTAACGACGCTTGCACCAGGTGATTTATACATCTCCGATATCGACGCTGGTGAGTTGACCAACAACTTTTGGGAATGGACAGTCGAAGATCCCAATGGACTGGAGAACATCAGTTTTACAGGCTTTGCGTCGGGAAACGAGTTTGATTCAGCTACCGAAGGAACCGGCGAAGGTCTGGTCTTCGAATTGGCACTGAACGATGTGTTCGATTTGTCGATCACTCATGAAGTTTTTGGGACTGATCTGGACAACTGGTTTGCCGGTCGCGATGCAGCCAACATTTCGCTTGCCAATCCCGGTGGTCCAACGGTTACCAAGGCAACGGTCCGTTTGAGCTTGGGCAGGATCGTTAACGGTGCTTTCAGCGAGCGACTGCCAGATGGGGGCAATGAGGCGATTGTTGTCAACGCATCGCTGACGGCCGACTTGCTGCCAGGCACGTCGGTCAGAGAATCGATTGGGCGAGAGTTGCACAGGACTGACGGAACAGCAGCCGGAACGACGTTGGTGAAAGACATTGGTTTCAATAGCAGTTCAAATCCTGACGATCTGACTGCTTCCGGAGGCAATCTGTTCTTCAGCGCTGATGAAGTCGCTGGCACAGGTCGTGAACTTTGGGTTTCCGATGGCACGGAAGCGGGTACGGTTGCGTTGATCGATTCGCTTCCTGGCAACGACGCCTATGGCGCGCCGCTAGATGGTGCCCCTCAGGATTTGGTTGACATTGGCGGGACGTTGCTTTTTACGACGCTGGATGCCAATCGTGACAGAGAATTTTGGACGAGTGATGGAACGTCTGCCAACACGACACTTCTAACGAACATCAATACGGCGACCCAGAGCGCGGAGGTTCAGCAGCTGACTGAATCTGGCACGAATCTGTTCTTTGTCGCCAATGATGGTATCAACGGCGAAGCAGTATGGGTTGCGGATACCGTTGCCGAAACAGTCACGCTGGCTGCCGATACGACACCATCGATTTCCAGCGAGACGATCACAGGTTTGACTTCGCTTGGAACCGGCGCCGTGTTCTATAACAACGCAGCGGGATCCGCCGGCGCGATTTACTTCAACGATGGAACATCGACAATAGAGTTGGTCGCGGGGCTTGCTCCGATCCCATTCAACCTTGACGGTGATACGTTTGTCGAATCGGGTGGCTCTGTGTTCTTTGTTGCCGATGATGGTACGACCGGCGAAGAATTATGGCGAACCGATGGCACTGTAGCTGGTACCGTCATCGTGTCCGATTTGTTGTTTGGCCCAGAAGGAAGTATGCCAAGAAGTTTGGTCGATCGAAATGGATCGCTGGCATTTGTGGCGACTGATGCGACCTATGGACGTGAGTTGTTTCAAGCCAGTTCGTTCTTAGGGACCACGTTGCTGGCCGATATTAACCGGAACGTCACTGATAGTGTTCCTGACGGCAGTGATCCAGACAACTTGACTGTTGTTGGAAACCGTCTGTACGTGACAGCCGACGATGGGATATCAGGCCGCGAATTATGGAGTGGCGTATTTGGGTTCACACTGGTTTCTGATATCAATCCAGCTGGTGATTCATTCCCCACGAATTTGACCAATGCAGGTGGCACCTTGTACTTCTCTGCCAACGATGGCACCAACGGCTTTGAGCCGTTTGCGTCGACCAACGGCGGAACACCAGTTTCTCTGGGTGACATCACAACGGGGCTCGGCAGTTCCAATCCGTCAGGTTTCACCGAAGTCGACGGCGAAGTGTTCTTTAGTGCCAGTGAATTGAATACAGGTGTGCTTGCGGAGACATTCTTGGGAATCACCGGGACCAGTATCGCGGCGTTAGAAGCCGCGCCGAACTTTCCCAATTCACCAGATTCGGTCGAGATCTTGACCGACTTCCAATCTCCCTCCGGCGTCGCGGACAACTACGGCTTGCGAACCCGCGGTTATTTGATTCCACCTGAGACAGGCGACTACACGTTTTGGATTTCGTCGGACGATAACGGCGAGTTGTTGCTCAGCACAGATGACAACCCAGCGAACGCGAGCCTGATTGCTAATGTTCCGACATTCTCGAGCGTTTTCCAGTGGGACAAATTCCCGCAGCAGCAATCGGCAACCATTACATTGACGGCGGGCGTTCCGTTGTACATTGAAGCGTTAGTGAAAGAGGGTGGCGGTGGCGACCACTTGGAAATCGGGTGGGCAGGTCCTTCGATCACAGGGCCAACCGTGATCCGAGGTGAATTCTTGAGCCCGTTTGGACCTCCACCGGGAGATCAGGGAGGTGGCCGTGAGCTTTGGAAAACCGATGGAACGTTGGCTGGCACTCAATTGGTCACGGATTTGCAACCAGGTGTGGCAAGCAGCAGTCCAATTATTGAAGCAGCCACATCTCGTCGCGCGTTGTTTAGTGCGATAGGTACAAATGGCGAATTGGATCGGGAGTTGTGGGTCAGCGGTGGTACGCCCGAGACCACGATTCTGGTCGAAGACTTGAACGTCGGCTCGGAATTCGCAAGTGACCCGACGCAGTTCATTGAAATTGGAGGCAACTTCTTTTTCACCGCTGATGACGGTTTGTCCGGAACGGAGCTTTATCGATTGCGTGAATTTGCGCCCGTCGTGGCTTCGGTTGATGTTGGCGCAGAAGCTGGTGTCTTTCCACCAGTGACCCAAACTCAACGTTCGACGCTAGAGACAGTCACACTGACGTTTGACGAATCCGTTGTGGTCGACCCTGCGGCAATTCAATTGCGCAACCGGGACACAAATATCGATGTCACAAGTTTCGTTGTGAATCAATCGATCCAAGACGGTGCTACGTTCGTCGAGTTGACGTTTGACGCAGGCCCTTCTGTTCAAACACGCGATCCAAGTGCCGGGCGTTTGAATAGTCTTGAGGATGGAAACTATGAACTGACGATCCTTGCTGCTGGTTTGGTTTCAAACGAAACAGGCGCCACTTTAGATGCGGATTTGCAGCACGGAACTTTGGCGACGGATCAATTCTTCCGGTTCTTTGGCGACCAGGATGGCGATCGTGTCGTTGACATCACCGACCTCGGGTTCTTTGCACAAACCTTCCGTCAAACGGACGGCGATCCGGCATACAATGAAATCTACGATAATGACGGTAATGGCAGTGTTGACATCCAAGACCTAAGTAGTTTTGCCACTCGCTTCCGTAACGTATTGGGCTTCGTGTAAACCAACCGACGCAATGTCCGCGTCTGGTATTTGACGCCAGACGCGGTATTGAGTGCGAACAGTTGGTTGATTTGAACGACGAAAATTTTGTGATACAGCGGCGCACCACTACTATTGGTGGGCTACAGTTTCCAAGCGAATTCTTGTTTTCGTTTGGTCAAACTCATGCTCCGTCTCGACGCAATTACCGATCTGAATACTGGCGCGGATAAAATTCGACGCTGGCGTTGTGGACGCATCCTGATGCAAAATGGGCGGCTAATCGAAGTCCAACATCGGTTGACTTGCGGTTCAGTCTCAATGGCCCAAGTTTGGTGGCAAGCAAAATACGGTCGGCCTGACGAGAGTATTTGCTGGCTGGATTATCACCAACCGCGAGGCATGCGGAGTTTCTTGACTTTGGACTACATCCGATCGGGCAGCAAGGCGGGTTACAAAACGTTCTTGGGTGCCTGCAATGTTCTGGATGAGATAGCGAGAATTCGGTCCGCCAGTGCAATCGTAGCGCATGTTAGCACCGGAACGATCTCTGACCGATTGCTTTCACGATTGGGCTGGGAGCAGCATCTTCAGAATTGGTCGGGCAGACACTGGATCAAACGATTCTATGACGGCTATCCTGCGTCAACCTTGCACCGCTATCTGCCGATTCCACAAGCGACTGCGAATTGACCAATGAGTCTGCAGCGTTTTAGCTACTTTCTAGTATTCGTTTCTAGCCTGCTAGTATCGACATCCCTCTGCCATGCCGCAGGCGGAACGCTGACGCTATTGTCGGAGGACGAGAAAACAGGAGCACCGACGATTACCCGAGTCCAGATTTGGCGGGGCGGAATCGAAGGCAAGAAGATTCCTATCCGCAGAACAGTACCAGCGGGATTGGGGGTCGTCCTGGATCAGCAAGTCGACTTGAAGTTGAACGATAGTGTTTACGGGTTTCGCATGGTTCGCGGGCCCGAGTACCGAATCATTTCCGGAACGTTCACACTGGAAGACACCAGTTTGGACAAGAAAACCGTTCGCTTGCCACGAATGGTAAACATGTTGGACAATGGTTGGACCAGCGGCGATTGTGCGGTTGTGGCATCTGCCAATAGCGTCGCGCTGCGGATGGCGTCAGAGGACTTGCACTTTGCGGCCGTGTTTGGGCATGTGGATGCCAAGCCGATTGCCAACCGTGATGAACCAATCGATCATTCACCCACGTGGATCGATGAATCAGCAAAGCACCATGACGGCTTGGCATTTTACGGCCAGAGCGATCCAAACATTGACGTCGACGGATTGCTTCCTGTTCAGCGCATCGTCGCGGCTAGCAAATCAAACAATGAAATTCGAGTTGCGATTGAGAATCCGTTTGCTTGGCCATTGCCGGTTTGGCTGGCCAGCCAGCAGATAGACGGCGCGTTCTTGCTGGGCGATTGGTTGCGACTGGATCGCAAAGTCATGAAAGCCAAGCATGGTCGCGCGCCAGAGCATCCTGGATTTGCGGATGGAAAAATGCTCGGGCGGTGGGCGGACGAGATCTATCGGATGATGATTGATGCCGGCCTACAGATAGCCCCTTTGGCAGGCGGTGGTGACGATTCCGGTTTGTCGCCAATCGGCTACAACCGACTGTACGTTGGACATCAGCCAAGATCGACAGGTGACACCAACCCTGAACCTGTAACGTCCGCAGAAGACTGGTGGGCGGCGGCCTGGAACGGCAATAGCGTAGCAACCAATGGCCCCATGCTTCGGCCCCTGTTGGCGGGCAAGATCCCAGGGCATGTGTTCAAAGCAAAAACCGGCGATCCATTGAAACTGCAGCCCGAGATCGCACTCAGTGTGCGCGATAAAGTCGAATATTTGGAAGTGATTCGGAACGGATCTGTCCACTATAGCGCGCGGCTAGACGAATTCGCACGGGCTGGTGGTTACATTCCGCCTCTTGAAATTGACGAAAGTAGCTGGATCATAATCCGCGTCGTTACGTTGCACGAAGATCATTATCGCGCCGCGATCAGCGCGCCTTGGTATGTGGAATTCGATGGGCAACGCCGTGTTTCCAAGAAAGCGGTCGATTTTTTTCAACGATGGTTGGGCGAATACGAACAGCGATTGAAGCTTTTACCGCCTGATCAACTGCAGAAACAGGTTCCTTTCGTGCGTGCAGCTCGCAAATTCTGGGCACAAAAAGCAGCAGTGGCGGTCGAGTAGTTTTTCTGAGCCCGGTTTCGCATCTTTGGTTTGTGCGTCAAAATTGGAGCTATGAAAGGTGTTGACCCAAAACTGTTCCCATATTCCAAGCACGAGATCGATGCGTGCGGATTTCGCATGGCCTATGTCGACGAGGGTTCGGGCGATGAAACGATCTTGGCCGTCCACGGGAATCCAACGTGGAGCTTTTATTATCGCCGCGTGATCGAGCAATTCAGTGGCCAGCGACGGGTGGTCGCCGTTGATCATGTTGGTTGCGGACAAAGCGACAAGCCGTCGCAATCTGAGTTTGATTACACCTTGGAGTCTCATCGTGACAATGTTGTCGCGTTGATTGATGAATTGGACTTGGAAAACATCACATTGCTAGCGCACGATTGGGGCGGTGCAATTGGCTTGGCGTCGGTGCTGCAGCGCAAGCAGAAATTCAATCGGATCATTCTGCTAAATACAGGTGCTTTTCCGCCACCGTACGTTCCGCTTCGAATTGCGGCGTGCCGAATTCCATTGTTTGGGACGCTTGGCGTGCGCGGATTCAATCTGTTTGCCAAAGCGGCAATCACAATGGCAATGTCACGGAACAAGTTGGACCGGAGTGTTGCAGCCGGATTGCTTGCTCCCTATGACAATTGGAAAAATCGTGTTGCCGTTGACGCTTTTGTTCGCGACATTCCTCGGCATCCAAACCACGTGACCTATTCAGCGCTTCAGGAATTGTCGAGTCGTTTGCCAGAACTAGCAAGCATGCCGTCGCTGCTGGTTTGGGGAATGAAAGACTGGTGTTTTCGCCCCGAGTGCTTGCGGATTTTTCAAGAGCATTGGCCCGATGCAATCACGCGAGAGATCGCAGATGCAGGTCACTATGTGATTGAGGACGCGCCGGATGAAACGCTCGCTGCGATCGCAGAATTTTTAGAGTGTGGCAGCAAAGAGCGCACGATTGACGTGGCAAAGAGTGGTGGTTGACCAAGTGAATCCGCTGGATTCGCTGCGCCGGGCTTGCTTGAGCACATCGGAGGCGGTGCGAATGGCATGTGTGCTGGAAGCAACTGCACCAAAAGCAGGAAACGTGTATCCTGGAAAATCGTTCGACGATCTTGTGTACCAAGATTTCTTGATCGCGGCGGAAATAACGGCCAAGGTATCTGGACAGAAAGACTTGACCGTTGGCCAGCGCGTATTGGAAACCGTTCGAGCAACCAACAGCGCGACCGATTCCAATGTCAATCTTGGTATCGTGTTGCTGCTCGCGCCACTGATCGCAGCGGACAGTCGTCGTGCGACTCGGCAATTAGATTCTTGGGCGCCTGCGGTTGAATCCGTGTTGGCCGAATTAACGGTAGGCGACAGCCAATGTGTCTTCCAAGCAATCCGCGAAAGCTCCGCGGGCGGCTTGGGCAAAGTCGATCAGATGGATGTCAACGATGCCGAATGTGAGGGGCACATTTTGGACGCAATGAAACTAGCGCAAGGACATGATCGCATTGCACGCCAGTATGCAACCAACTTTCGCGACTTGATTGATACCATCGTTCCTGTGGTCCACCAAGCCATCATTGATGCGAAGGACACGATTCTTGGAATCACGCGGTGCCAAATTCTTTTGTTGGCAATGGAGCCCGATTCACTGATACGGCGTAAAATGGGCGAAGAAATAGCCGTCCAGGTCCAGGTCAGTGCAAGCGAGGTCAATCCATCGGATGATACTAGCTGGCAGGCGTTTGACCATTCACTTCGGCAAGATGGCAATCGTCTGAATCCTGGAACGACGGCGGACCTAATCGCTGCAGCACTCTTTATTCTTTTACTAACAGACACCAAGAGTTCATGATGCCAGAGGGAACATTTCGGGTTGAAGTAACCAAAGAGCAATTTGTGTTTTCCGCAGCGCACTTCATTACGTTTGCAGGAGACATTTGCGAGCGACTGCACGGTCACAATTATGGCGTACGCGCCAGCGTGGAGGGTCCGCTGGACGAGAACCGCTATGTGGTGGATTTCATTGCATTGCGAGATGCTATTTTGGAACAGACAGGACAACTAGATCATCACGTCTTGCTGCCGAGCGATCATGCAGAAATCAAGGTAACGAGTGACGACAAAGAAACAACGGCGACATTCCGTGAAAGGCGATGGGTCTTTCCGAACGAGGACTGTGTGATTTTGCCGGTCATCAATACGACTGCTGAAGAAATCGCTCGCGTCATTGCCCAGCGAGTGATTGAAAAAACGAAAGACCAGTTCGGGAAAAGCCTCGCTTGGCTTGAGGTCGCAGTCGACGAAAACCATGGACAGTGGGGCGTTTGTCGCCTGCCTTGGCCAAGCAACTGAAAACGACAATGTGGCGTGGAGCCATCACGCAAAGAGCAATGTGCCCGCCGAAGGTCATCGCCGGGATTTAGTAATCGATGGCCGTTTCGTCTGCGGCACGATTGTGTTGCTCTCGCAATTGCTGCATCGTTTGGATGATCGCCTCGGCTTGGAGACGAATCGCTTGTTTTGGATCGCTTTCACGAAGTGCAGCGACGCCCTTTTTTTGCAGAGCGTCTATCTTTGTCCATTCCATTAGCCAGTTGTGATTGCTGGCCGCGTCACGCAAGGCTTGGACAGTTTCGCCCAACTTGTTGAACAGACTCTGGTCTGCCTTGGCCGCAAACCGACGGTAGGGTCCCTTGCCACCTGAAACTTTTGGTAGCGGCTTTGCCGATTCTTCTTTTTGCTGTTTGCTGACTTCAAATCCGAAGAACACTGCGCTAATCACACCGGACACTGCCAGCACGATCGCCAATCCCCAATTACTCATGTAGGCAAGTCCTGCCGCCAATACTAAAGCAAGGATTGTCAGGCCTCCCAGCACAGCAGGCATCATCGACTGAGCCTTGGCTTTGGGTCTCGCAGCCTCTACGCTCGCGTCGGCTCCCTCTTGAACGGTCACGATAATTACCGTTGTGTTGTCAGGGCCACCGCGCAAGTTCGTCAAATCCACCAGTACTTTGGCAGCCAAGTCTTCTGGTAAACAATCAAGCAGCGTTCCAATTTCGGTGTCGTCTACTAGGCCCGAAAGCCCATCGCTACAGAGTAAGAACTGGTCTCCCTTTTCGACCTTGATCGGACCTTCGATATCAACAACGACTTCACCGTTTGGTCCGAGTGACCGAGTGATCACGTTCTTGGGGATGGCTTGACCCAGAGCGCTATCAGGGCTGACTTGTCCGCTGGCTTCCATTTCCCAGACCAGCGAATGGTCGAACGTCAGTTGTTCAAAAACTCCACGTCGCAATCGATAGACTCGGGAGTCACCGACGTGCGCGATCACAGCGCCTTGTGGCAAAATGGCAAGCGTGCTTGCCGTTGTTCCCATGTTGTGGAATTCGGGGTTCTGTTGTCCGCGTGTGTAGATCTCTTTGTTCGCTTGGACAACCGCGTCTCGCAGGGCCGCCACAGCATCAGGATTTGTATCGCGAAAATAGTTTAGCGATATGGCTTCCGTTGCCATCTTGCTGGCTAATTCGCCAGCCGCATGAGCGCCCATGCCATCGGCGACCACAAACAAATGGCCGCGGCTGTTGAATCGCTCACGGTTCTCGGCTGGCACCGACAAGTATGAGTCTTGGTTATTTGCTCGGCGCATTCCGACATCGGTGATATCGACGTAGGTAATGGCTGGCTTCCGGTCGTCCGACACGCGACTTTCTCAGAAAATTAGATGATTTGTATCGTCAATAATGTAACCGATAAGAAGCGGACTCGTTCCGCCATACCCCATTGTATTTCCGGATTCGCCAGGACAATACCGTTTCAATGGAATCTCCGGACACAAAGCGCCAGATGTTGGCCGAAAATTCGTCGGAAACGGCATTCTTGAATACGTGTCATTTAACCGCCAGCATCCGCTGTAGCGCGACCAAGCTGTGTTGAGTTGTCTGTTCGTCGACTTTAATCACGTTGACATAGGCACCGTCTCGCAAGTTTTCGAGCGTCCAGCAAAGGTGTGCGAGGTCGATTCGGTACATCGTTGCACACATGCAAACGACGGGACTCAGGAAATGGATCTCTTGTTCAGGATGTTCGGCCTTCAAGCGATTGACCAAGTGCAGTTCGGTTCCAATCGCCCACTTGGTGCCTGGAGGACTGTCGCGTACGGTTTCAATGATCTTGCCGGTACTGCCTGAAACATCTGCCAAATCATTGACGTCTCGAGGGCATTCGGGGTGTACCAAGATCTGGATCCCAGCATGCTTTTCACGAAAGGAAGCCACATGCTCAGGGCGAAACATTTGGTGAACGCTACAGTGTCCTTTCCAAAGAATCACTTTACTCTTTTCAAGCCCAGCTTCTGTGTTGCCACCAAGCTCTAGTTGGTACGGATCCCAAACCGGCATCACGTCTTCTTCCATCCCCATGCCCAGCGCAGTGTTGCGTCCAAGATGCTGATCGGGAAAAAAGAAAACACGTTTGCCGCGTTCGAAGGCCCATTCCAAAACGGCCTTCGCGTTGCTGCTGGTACAAACGATCCCACCGTGTTCGCCACAAAAAGCTTTCAGGCTCGCAGCACTATTGATATAGGTCACTGGAATGACTTCGCTGGTATCGATAACTTCGGACATGTCCTCCCATGCCGCTTCGACTTGAGCAATCGCGGCCATGTCGGCCATCGAGCAGCCGGCTGCCATGTCTGGCAAAATCACGTTCACACGCTTGCCGTCTCGCGACGCTAGTTTTTCTGGTCGGTTGGCGAGGATGTCAGCTGTCTCGGCCATGAAGTGAACACCGCAGAAGACGATTGTCTCACACGTCTCGCTGTCAGCCGCCAACTGAGAAAGCTTGAGGCTGTCGCCCCGCAAATCCGTATGCGCGATGACTTCATCTTGCTGATAGTGGTGTCCCAACAAGAGCAGCTTGTCGCCAAACTGTTTGCGTACTGCTTCGATGCGAGCCTCCAACTCCGACGCTTCCATGCTCTTGTAGGGAGCGAGTTGGTGTTTAGCGTCAGCAGCGTGGTCAATGGTCTGTTCGGTGCTCAATGAAACCTCCAGGAACGAATTGCAGCTTGGATTATAGCGTCATAAGCCAACCTTGTAGACGCGGTGTCTGGCCGGAAAATCCGCAATCCACTGGCGCGTCAGTTTTGGAATTGTGCTTTTGCCACAATGTATCAAGATTCGTTTGTTCGACTGGATCAAACTGAGAGAAAACCAGCTGCGAAGCAGCGACATGATGTAGCCTTGGGCGTGAGCCCTTGTCTTTACCCACAACTACTTGGCCCAAAAGCTCGAAAGCACGTGATT
>CAYNNP010000171.1:0-14344 GCA_964398215.1 uncultured Pirellulaceae bacterium
TCGAGGCGATTGCAAAAGAGGATTTCTCTCTACGCGCCGCCATCCACGCCATCGTCGCCCACCCTGAGTTCGGCAAGAAATAGAGCAGGCCGGATCAAGGAGCGCAGCGACGCCGCTCCGGCAACGAATTGAACAGATTCGGTTGACTATTCGCTGTGCCGCAACGGCGCCGCGCTTGGCCCGGGCTCTTGAAGCCGAAACAATGCTCGTAGCCGACCAAATCAACAAGCACTGAACCACTTTTACTGCAGATAATTTTTCATCTGCCGCTCGTCTTGGACAGGCGATGAACACTTTAAGTTTCTTCATCATTTACAATGTAGGTGAAGTCTTCTGGATTGTTTTCAGATTTCACAGTGGCTGGCAAGCAAAGTTAATAACGACAGCAGGCACAATATGAATGCCGATGAACAAGACGTTTCTATGTCTGCTGTGAATCCGTACGCGCCAAGTGCTGTTGATGAGCCAGCGATTCTGATTCCGAAATCATATCCTGCGGGACCAGTCAGCAATCTTCATGTGCTGTCGCGAACTCTTGTCGGCGTTGTTGTTTCAGGCTCGATTTTTGGCGTTGGACTCGTCTTGCTAGAATCTTTGAGAACGCCAACGGCGATGCTGCCGCTTACTATCTTTGCAAGTTTCGTTGGTGCAGTCTTTGCGTTGATTGCGTCGGTGTTTGCCATTCCGTTCGTTTTCGCGCTCAGTTGTATTGGCGGATCAAAAAACTGGAGTCGGCAGGGTGTGTTATTTTTCGGCGCCGCCTGTGGATTTCTTTCTGGGTTCATCTGTATTTTCATTATGAATCCGTCGATTGCGATCGTTCCCACGGCGCTGATGCCGGGAGTAGTGGGGGCAATCGGAACATTGTGCGTTGTTATGAAGACTTCGATTCGAGTTGGAGAGGCATTTACCAAGGATAGCGAACCGATTTAGGCTGTTTTTCATTCGGGCCTCTTGTGGCGTGAACCGAGCATTGGGAAACTTGGTGGCTGAAATTGACGTCCCCATCAAGATTGCTCGAAACAGTTAGTTAGAAATATGTCTACAGCCACACCAGAAAACGATATCGCAGCAGATCCTTACTTCCAGAACTTGTTTGCCGACCGGATTGGTGGCGCAGGCTATGGCAAGGGCACCGAGATCTATAAGTTTGAAAAGATCAAGCGAGCCAAGCGCAAAGCACTGGCCGATCATCCAGATCGCAATCTCTTGGATTTCGGAATAGGCGAAAATGATTCGATGGCGGCCGAGTCGGTTCGCAAGGTGATGGCGTCGGAGATCAATCAGCCTGAAAATCGTGGCTATGCGGACAACGGTGTTGCCGAATACAAAGAATCGGCTGCACGATTCATGCAGCGAAACTTTGGCGTGACACTTGATCCCGCCACACAGATCAATCACTGCATCGGCAGCAAACCAGCCTATGCGATGTTGCCTGCTTGTTTTATCAATCCTGGTGACGTGACGCTCATGACAGTGCCCGGCTACCCTGTCGCTGGAACACACACGCGTTTCTATGGCGGCGAGGTCTACAAGTTGCCACTGTTGGCTGAGAACAATTTTTTGCCCGACATGGATTCGATTCCTGACGAAATTTATGCTCGAACAAAGATGTTGGTGCTGAACTATCCGAATTCTCCAACGGGACGCAACGCACCGCCTGAGTTCTTTGAAAAAGTCGTTGAACTTGCAAAGGAAAAGCAATTCATCGTTGTGCAAGATGCCGCGCATATCTTGTTGACGTTTGACGGCAAGCCACGAAGCTTCTTGCAAACACCTGGTGCTCTGGACGTTGGCATCGAAGTCCATTCAATGAGCAAGGGTTATGACATGATCGGCTGGAGAATGGGATTCGTTTGTGGCCATGAGCGGATCGTGTCAGCCTTTTCGGACGTGAAAGACAATAGTGACAGCGGGCAGTTCATTGCCACGCAAAAAGCGGCGGCGGCGGCACTGGATGATGAATCGATTCCACAACAGATCAACGCAAAGTATCGTCGGCGGATGGAAAAGTTGGTTGCGACTTTGCGAGAGTGTGGTTTCGAGTGCGAGATGCCAGGCGGGACATATTTTCTGTACACGAAATCGCCTAGCGGAACAAAATCTGGCGAGACTTTCGCGGCCGCTGAGGATGCGACACGATTTTTGATCGAACAGTTTGGGATCGTTACGGTGCCTTGGGATGATGCAGGATCTTTCCTGCGTTTTAGCGTGACTTATGTTGCCGATTCGGAAGCCAAGGAAGACGCGTTGATGGAAGAAACCAAACGACGACTGGGCGACGCTGGATTGGTTTGGGCGTAGCGCGAAGCACAGCGTCCGTCCTTGTTGACGCAGGGACGGGCATCATTTCTTTTCAGCCAACCTCTGACGGAGTGTCAATTTGAAAGTCGTGATTCTGTGCGGCGGCCTGGGAACTCGCTTGCGCGAGGAGACTGAGTATCGTCCCAAACCGATGGTTGAAGTCGGTGGCCGGCCGATTTTGTGGCACATTATGAAAACGTATTCTCATTACGGGTTCGATGAATTCGTCGTGTGCCTAGGCTATCGCGGGCAAATGATCAAAGAATATTTTCTGCGATATCAAGCGATGAATCAGGACTTCACGATTCACACCGGGCGCAACAACGAAGTTGAATTTCATGGCCAGGAGGCTGGGCAGTATTCAGTGACACTGGCCGATACTGGGCTCAATACGATGACCGGTGGTCGGGTTGCGAGAGTCAGCAAATATATCGATGGGGATACGTTCTTGTTGACTTACGGAGACGGTTTATCGGATGTCAACATTGCGGAGCTTATGAAGTTCCATCAGTCGCATGGAAAACTGGCAACGATCACAACGATGCGTCCCATGTCGCGTTTCGGTGAGCTTGACATTCAGGCCGATGGCAGCGTTAATTCGTTTGTCGAAAAACCGCAGCGTGATGCTTGGGCAAGCTGCGGTTATTTTGTGTTGGACCGAAAGGTAATTGACCTAATCAGCGGTGATGATTGCGTTTTTGAAAAAGGACCGCTTGAGCAGCTGGTTGCCGATGACCAACTGGTTGCCTATCAACATGACGGTTTCTTTTTCGCGATGGATACGTTTCGGGAGTACCAACAGATCAATCGCATGTGGGACGAAGGGCGAACTCCGTGGAAGGTTTGGTAGGGATGTCAAAACTACGAGAGTTCTATGACGGAAAACGTGTCTTCTTGACCGGGCACACTGGATTCAAAGGAGCTTGGTTGGCAGCGTGGTTGACCGACATGGGCGCCGATGTTCTGGGGTTTGCGTTGGATCCGCCTAGCGAACCGTCACTTTACGAGCTTGCCAAAGTTGGCGATTTGGTCGATGAAGTTCGTGACGATATCTTGAATTTTGATCAACTATTCGAGTCGATGATGGATTTTCGACCTGAGTTTGTTTTCCACTTTGCGGCTCAGTCGATCGTGCGTGAATCGTACGAAGATCCCAAGCGTACGTTTGATGTGAATTTGATGGGGACTGTGAACGTACTGGAAGCGTTGCGGCGAATGTCAGCGCCGTGTACTGGTGTGATGGTCACGTCTGACAAGTGTTACGAGAATCAAGAATGGAGTTACGGGTATCGTGAAACCGACCGTTTGGGCGGCTGGGATCCTTACAGTGCAAGTAAGGCAACCGCAGAGTTGGCTATCGATTCGTATCGCCGATCTTTCTTGGCTGCAGGTGGTGTTCGAGTGGCAAGTGCCCGTGCCGGCAATGTCATAGGTGGTGGTGACTACGCGAAAGATCGAATCGTGCCTGATGTTGTTCGAGCGATTGCGGCCAAGCAACCAATTGATGTGCGTTCGCCGCATGCCATTCGGCCTTGGCAGCATGTCTTGGAGGCATTGAATGGCTATTTACAGTTAGCCATGGAACTGTCGAATGCTGACGAGGCTTGGCAAGCGAAATTGGCAGGGCCAATGAATTTTGGTCCGCCGGAAGAAGCGACACGAACGGTTCAGCAATTGGTTGAAGAATTGCTCAAGCACTGGTCTGGCCAATGGCAGGATCTTTCAGATCCAGACGCGCCACACGAAGCGCATCTATTGCGATTGGTTTCGGACAAGGCGAAGTCGTTGCTGGGTTGGCAAGGAGCATGGGATTTCGCGACGACCGCCAAGGAAACGATTCAGTGGTACCAAGCGGTTGAGGGTGGAGCCGATGCAAGAGAGGCGACGCTGGCTCAAGTGCGACGATTCGAGGACTCAGCAACCCACATTCGCCGCTGAAGAACGGAACCATGGAATTGGTTGAAGAATCCCCAACCAATGGCGGTTTGCAATCGCATTTTCTTTAGCCAAGTCATTAGGCGTTTGTTGCTCTAGCTTTGGTGTTTTGTCCAAAACACGGGACCTGCGGGGCTAACGATGGCGTGTACCATTTACCGCGAGGGCAAAGCAGTTTTTCAAACTGCTTAAAGTAGCTCGGCTCTCCGAGCCGAGAAGTCGGCAGGTCTCGGCTGGGACAGCCGAGCTACTATGTTGCCTACCTTGAAAAGCTGATTTGCCCTGCGTTTACCACGAGGTTGTTTGAATTCAGCTTGTTTCGCTATGCTAATGAACTCTGTTTCTGCCCCATTCGCTGTGATTTCGTTGTATGCCTGACCGACCCAACCACAATCTTTCTCCAGGAGTTATCTCGTCTTGCCAAGTATGTGGTAACGAAGATCTGAAGCTCGTGCTGGATCTGGGCCATCAACCTCTGTGCGATACTCTTCTCAACAAAGAAGACTTGGATCGAGCAGAAGCGTTTTATCCACTGCGTCAGTTCTGGTGTCCCGAGTGCACACTGAACCAATTGGATTTTGTCGTACCAGGCGACGTCGTCTATCACGAGGACTATCCCTATCGCACGGGCGTCACACGCGAGTTGGCTGCCTATCAAGACACGATGGCGGAGTCGATCGTTTCTAAGTTGTCGTTGTCAAAAGATAACTTAGTCGTTGATGTCGGTTCCAATGATGGCACCCTGTTGGGCGGATTCAAACGCCGTGGGATGCGAGTCAATGGAGTCGAACCGACAGGAATCGCGCGGTTCGCCAACGAAGATGGAATCGAAACGATTCAGTCACCGTTCAACCAAGAGATTGCAAAGCAGATTGTTGAAACACACGGCACCGCGCAGGCTGTGACCGCGACCAATGTTTTCGCCCACATGGCGACGCTTGGCGATGTGATCCAAGGCCTTGAGATTTTGGTGGCTGACGACGGTCACTTTGTGCTTGAGAATCACTATCTGCTGCCTGTGATGGAACGCATGCAGTTTGACACGATTTATCACGAACATTTGCGAACGTATTCGCTGCGGTCGATTGTAAAGCTGTTTGAGTACTACGATTTCACGGTTGTCGATGCGGAACAAGTCAGTCGGTACGGGGGCAACATTCGCGTCTATGTTGCGAAGGGCAAACAGCACGCTGTTTCATCAAGTGTTAACAAAATTTTGGCTGAAGAAAGCAGTTTGCTGACGGATCCACAGTATTACGATGACTTTCGGCGCAAGGCCATCAAGCTCAAGAACGATTTTCTGCACTTGGCACTCAAGTGTCACGACGAAGGCAATGTCTTAATTGGCAATTCGTGCCCGGGTCGTTGTAGTACTTTGCTGAACTTCGCTGGCATTGGACCAGATCTCATGCCCTACATTGGCGAGCAGCCAACGTCACTCAAGCTTGGCAAGTTTTTGCCTGGCAAGCACATTCCAATCGTTAACAACCAACAGATTCTGGATGATCAACCAGAACATGTGATGTTGCTGGCGTGGCACTACGCTCAACCGATTGCCGAGCAACTAAAGCAGCGAGGTTTGCGTTCGCAGCTCTACGTGCCGATGCCCGAAGTCGCCAAGTACCCGACGTGAATTCCAATACAAAGATTGACATCGCGCTGCTAGGAGGCGGACGATGGGGGCGCGTTCTTGCTGGCGAATTGATTCGGATTCTGCCCCCTGATTCAACGATTCGGTGGGTGACCAAACACGATAAAAGAAATCGCGAGGCGTGGATTGCCGAACATGGTCAGAGCCGCATGTTGCATTGTAAGTCTATCTCACAGGCGTTGCCCGTAGACATCGCGATCGTCGCGAATCGACCTGAAGGTCATGTCGATGCAATCCGCGATTTTTTGAACGCAGGCGTGAATGTTCTCACAGAAAAACCACTTTCGTTGTCAGCCGATGATGCTACCGAGCTGATCGCGCTGGCGAAGCGGAATCGGCTCGTGTTTGGTGTGAATCTGTTATTCACCTATGCAAGTTACTTGAATGATTTTGCATCCAAGATCGATCGTGATGGCATA
The DNA here is from genome assembly GCA_964398215.1 of uncultured Pirellulaceae bacterium. Classification (GTDB taxonomy): domain Bacteria; phylum Planctomycetota; class Planctomycetia; order Pirellulales; family Pirellulaceae; genus CAYNNP01. The sequence goes on from CAYNNP010000171.1 coordinate 6,310, forward strand.
CGCCGAGTTTTGATCGAATGGTGCGACCCGTGGGTGACCGATCGCTATGGCGAAATCAAGCGAGCGGATTACTTCACGCCGATCACTGACGATATGCTGCCACACTGTTGGTCAATCTTGCGTTGTTTGCTGCCTAGCACTTCGGCACTGCGTATCGATCACGTGTCATATTCGCCAGACGCATCGGTTATCGGTGCGGTGTGGGGTGATGTTGATGTCGAAATCGCTCTTAGTCGTCGCAGTCCCAACCGTGTTCGCCGATTGAGTGTGGAAGCTAGTGATTCGGCGAGTCTCGATTTTTCAATCGAACCGGGGATTTCGCGAATTGGCGAAACAGAATTCAAGGAACAATGGACGGGAAGTCGTCCGCTTGAACGATCGCTGACGAGCTTCATTCATGCAGTCACTGATTCACATATCGACTGGAAGCTGTCAGCAGAATCATGCATTGACAGTGTCACGAGTGCCGAGCAGGCGTCGATTTTTTTGGCTGCCGACCAGGACCGATTACTACAAGAATTGGGCCGCGATCTGGACGACTTGCGAGTCGTTCAAACGATTGTTGATCGCGTTGCGCCGACGAAAAACAAACTCTGGCCACGCATGGAATTGCAGACAGAAAAAGATCAACAAGCAGCTGCGTTGATTTGGAGCAAAGAAATCTGGGGTTGAAGCAGCCGGTTAGGAACGGCCCAAGATTTTGCGAATTCGCTCCGCACGATTGCCCAGCAGAGCGTACGTCATTAGAACCCAGGCGGAACGCGAGAACGGCTTGGAACTTAAGAGTCGACGCGCGTGTTTTCGCGCCGTTCGATGATTCCCCGAATGAACTGCACTCCACGCCCAGTGCAACTTTCGGTCAAATTCAGTCGTCTTATCGGTTGGCGGATTGGCTGGTTCTGAAAGTGGCAGACCGCGGCGCTCGTGGGCTTTGCGAAGCATGCTACGAAGAACTTGATGAGCATGTGTTTCTTGTTCGAACGAAATGTTGCCCGAATGAACTCGGTATTGAAGCAGTACTTCAGGCAAGTTGGCAAGTTTGCCAATTTCAGCAAGTCGCAGCCACAGGTCTTGGTCTTCGACACCGCGCATGTCTTGAAGGTACACGCCGGTCTGCTCAATCGCAGAGCGACGAAACATTGTCGTCGGATGGCAAATTCCGCAATTCCCACTTAGCAGACTCTCGACCAGTTCATCATTTGAGCTTGGAAAAGGTTGGTCGCAGTACACATCTCCTTCTTCGTCGATGTTGGCGACGTTGGTACCAACCAGGACGTGATCTGGGTTTTGATCCAAGAATTCAACTTGTTTTTTTAGCCGATCGGGGAGTGCGATATCGTCGCCATCCATTCTTGCAATGTACTGACCTTGGGCTTTGTTCAGGCCACCATTCAGAGCGTCCAAGTAGCCTCGGTTGACTTCGACGATTTCGACTTTGATGCGAGGATCTTGCTTAGCCCAGCGGGCGATGATCTCGGGAGACTGATCGGTTGACCCATTTTGCGTGATCAGAAACTCGTAGTCCTTGTACGATTGTTCGGCGATGCTTCGAATCGCAAGCTCAAGATACTTTTGCTCGTTGTAAACCGGTAGAACGATGGAAACCTTTGGCATCAGTCTTTGGTGGCTTCGCAGATTAACAACGAATTGCTTCGTGTCTCACGATCGTTCAAAGCTTGCTGTTCGCGCATGACTGCCCGGGATTGTTTGATTGCGCGTACAGAATTTTCAATTCCAGGGATCGCTTTCACCAAGTTTTTTAGCTTACTCATCATGCTGATTTTCTTGGTGATCGTTCTGGCTGAACTTTTCGAGGAGGTACGTAAAAAGCGGTGGGCTGATAATAAAGTCTATTGTCATGAAAGCCAACCGCACGCCAGTTGTTACCACGTCATCAATCGGGTCACCGATACCACCCAGAGTTGATTTGGCGTGTTTGTTAGTAAATCGCTAAAATCCCACAGGGCGTACTGGCGCTGGCACACGATGAACTAACGTGTTATCAACGTCTTGTGCTCTGATACGTTTTCGGCGAATCTCCCCTTAAATAGCCAAATGCCCACTCGAGTTTGTTTTGTTTCGCTGAACGCTTACCCGGCAATCAATCCCGCGGCAGGCAAGAACATTGGTGGACTTGAAAGTACCGCGTGGAGGCTGGCAAAGCATTTGGCGAGCGATTCGCGATTCGAGGTTTCGATGGTCGTCCGTCATAACCAACCGATTCCTGATCCTATTGTTCAGAACGTCAGGCTCCTGCCGATTGTCGATCGGTTTCGGGATCGGCGATTACGAGTATCCAAGCGTTTGGAGGTGCAATCAAGTTTCCCTTGGTTAAAAGTCAAATCGTGGTCATGGTCATTGCCATGGAATATAACCGTTCTACTTTTGACACGTTGGTTTCGAGATCGCCGCGAAACATCATCGCGAATCTTTGAAGTCTTGGATCAAGCCAACGCGGATGCGTTGGTGTGTTTGGGCAATGGGAACGATCCTCAATCGACTATTCAATTTGGCAAGCAGAAACAGATTCCTTGCATGCTATTGCTGCAATCGAATTCGGACGTCGATGAACGGTATTTCCAAGACGACAATTTCGTGAATGCCTTTGGCGAACCGGCCAGCGCTTGTCGATTCGTATTGGAAAATGTGGAAATGGTGGTTGGGCAAACGCAGTGGCAGTCGGATCTGGTTTCTCGCGTCGTAGAAAGAAGTGCTGAGCATTTGCCAACACCTGTCGATAGTGATTCTTGGCAGCCATCAGATTCAGGTTCGCGAGAATTCGTATTGTGGATAGGGCGATATGATCGGTTTCACAAACGACCTGAACTCGCGTTTCAGATTGCTCAGCTATGCCCCTCGTTGAAATTCATTTTTGTGATCAACGAGTGCGATCCAGAGGTTGAAGCCGAGTTGCGTCAGAAAGTTCCAGAAAATGCCGAAGTTGTCGACTACGTGCGGAAGGACGAGATGCCTGCGCTGATGCGGAACGCGAAAGTATTCTTGAGTACTGGATCGGCCGATTTCGAAGGCTTGCCGAACGTGTTCTTAGAAGCCGCATCCAGTGGAACGCCCATCGTCAGCCTGAACGACTTTGGCGAATTCATCAGCAACTCGAGCGGCGGATTCGATGTCGGTGACGATGTCGAGATCGCGGCGGATCGCATCAAGCTCTTGTGTGATGACACGGCGATTTGGCGTCAGCATTCAGATAGTGGTCGCGACTGGATATCAAAACACCATGCGATCGATCCTGTGATTGAACAGTTCAAGCGATTGATCGAAAAGTTACTGGCCTAGTGAATCGCCGAAAGCCTTGGCGGCTTGTTGATTTATTGGCGCGGCATATTTTTGTGAGCCGATGGGCGATAGCCCCGGTTATTGACGGTCTGGTTGTGCTCGAAACCGGGGCTATCGCCCTGCGGCTCAAAGGTTTCTGAATTTTCGTTTTTGTCTTGAAGCTGACTAAATCAACAAGCCCTTCACGACTTCCGATACGACTGAAAGCAACGTTTTCGTGTTGATGATGCACTAGAAACTAGATGCAAACATTGCTTGTTGCTTTTTGGTTGGCTTTTGCGGGATCCAAACGCGGCTGTTCAGTAACGGGTTTGTGTGTTGAACGACGATGGACTTCAAGTTCCGTCCGTTGGTCGCATTCTTGCTGCGAGCGATCCAGTGGATTTGGTCGACCTCCAGATCCGTCCAGGCTTCGTTTGCCAGGATGTGAGAGATTTGCTGAGCAAGGTCATCCGCTTCACCGACGTAGATTGCAACCTCGTTGCTGGTCAACAAAAACACGCCCGCTCGATCGAGTTTTGTGTCATTCAGTTCGGTGGTTGCAACTGTGTTTAGCGAATCGAGAGACCAGTTCTCTAGCTTTTTCATCGCTGCCTGGTCGACATTCGCAGACTCGCGAATTGCCAACGCAGCGAGGCGGTACTGCAGCGAGGTAGGTTGATTGTCCTGCGGACCGTATTTCATCGCGATCTGGTCAAAGTACATCGCCGATTCAGGGCAGCATAAAATCTGATCCAATGAAATGGGGTTACTTTGGGAGCTAAAGTCATCGGACACCAACCGCCACGCGACTTCACTGGCAAATCCGTATTCATTCAGCTCGGCATCGGTAACGTCAGCAACCGTTTGAGTTGGCTGGGGCAACTTGTCATCGGAAGCAAGTTTCAATAGCAAGCGATTCCAAACGGTCGGATTGCCTTTAAGACCATGTTTCCGACACGCACTCAAAAACGCTTTGTCAAGTTTTTTGTCACAAACGACGTAGTATGCCGGAAAGCCATCGCTGGAATCGTTGAAAGCATCGATCACAGCGCCGATTGTTTTGTCGTCAAAGTCTTTTATGACACGTTGCTTGCCATTGATCGTCGCGGGTGCGCTTTCGATCGGGTCGCTGGGTCCATCAATGGGTGAACCAACTTGAGTATCTTCCAAGCGTTGATGAATGTGTGTTGCGTATTCTTCTGAGAGTTCAAATCCCATCCAGTGACGATTCAATTTCTTGGCGACGCAAAGAGTTGTGCCACTGCCTCCAAATGGATCCAAGACCAAGTCGTGCGGATTACTAGAAGAGAGGATGATTCGTGCCAACAGTTGCTCTGGCATCTGGCAACCGTGAAATCCCTCACGCTCCTTAAACGTCCCAGCAACTCTGGCAAAGTACCATGTGTCGTGATTTGGACTGAACGACTCCGGCGCATCTTGCGGGCGAGTGATCCAAGTATTGTCGGGTAGTCGTCCGCTGGGGTTAGCGCGGTTGTCGGCGTAAACCAGTTGCCGCGCAGACTTGACTCGGATTTGTGGATTGGGCCGATTGAAAGTGAATTTCTTTTTGTCTTTGACGAAGTGGAAAAGGTGCGTATGCGAACGGCTGAATCCGTTTAAACAGTTGACGCCGAACGTGTAGTACCAGATCACCCAGCTACGGCAATGAAAGCCAGCTTTTTGCGATTCGATCTTTAATTCCGCAGCGTACTCGTCACCGATCGCCAACCAGAACGTGCCGTCTGGTTTCAAGGCATCATGCACTCCTTGGATCCATTGGCTGCACCATGACAGATAATCCGTTTCGGATTGGTCGTCATCATAGACGTCGTACTCATAGCCGATGTTGAATGGTGGATCAGCAAAGACGAGGTCAACAGAACCTGACGGAACCTTGGCCAGCAGCTTGACGCAATCGCCCTGATGAATCTTGTTTTTTTTGAGAGTCATAGCACTGTATCCAGTCGATCGCTGTGTTTCGTTTGAACTAGTAGAATTCTCAATGGCGGTTGTCGACCAATTGTGGTTGTGCCCAGCCAATGGCGCATGAAAAAACCACCGAGCGTTCCGGTGGTTTCGATTCAATCGTGCATTGGCACAGCTACTTGGCTTCGGTCGCCTTGACCAATTTGCTCAAGCGGCTTTTGCTACGTGCTGCAGCGTTCTTGTGGATCAAATTTTTGGCGGCAGCCTGATCAAGACGTTTGACAGCGACTTTGAACTCAGATTGAGCCTTTTCTTTGTCGCCTGCCGCTACTGCTTCGCGGACAGCACGGAGTTGAGATCGCATGCGGCCTTTGATGCCACGGTTCTGGAGGCGACGTTTTTCGTTCTGACGAAGTCTTTTCTTTGCGCTGGCGTTGTTTGGCATGGTCAATTACTGGCCGCAAAGGGCCGTGTTTCAATGGAAAATATTCGGTTCAGGGCCGCGTAGTATGGCAATCTACACGCCGACTGTCCAGAGTTAACTTTCTAAGCGAAAATAGATCTCATGAGTAAAGCGGATTCTGATGTCGGAGAGGTGTATTTGATCGGAGCTGGGCCTGGTGATCCAGGGCTTCTGACTCTGCGCGGGGCCGAATTGCTTGGCCGCAGCGATGTGGTCCTGTACGACGGGCTCAGCAACCGCCAATTGCTGGATCATGCCCCCGCTGCCGAGCACATTTGTGTGGGAAAACACGGGCAATCTCGCATTTGGAAGCAGCCGGAGATCATTGACGAAATGATCCGCCATGCGAATGCCGGACGCACCGTGAGTCGGCTCAAGGGCGGTGATCCCGCCGTTTTCGCACGTACTGCCGAAGAGGTCGACGCGCTGCTTGAAGCCCAGATCCCGTTTCAGATTGTGCCGGGGATCACAGCCGCATTGGCAGCGGGATCTTACGCTGGAATCCCGATCACCCACCGAAAAATGGCTTCCGCTGTCGCTTTGGTGACCGGCCACGAGGAGCCAGGTAAAGAAAAATCAGCTTTGGATTGGGACGCCTTGGCAAAATTTCCGGGCACGCTGGTCATCTACATGGGGGTCACGACCGCCCGAATGTGGACATCGGCTCTGATGGATTCTGGCAAACCTGCCGACACTCCCGTGGCAATTGTCCGTCGCTGTAGCCTGAGCGATCAGCAAACGGTGCAGTGCAATTTGGGTGAAGTCGCCGATCATTTGACGCCAGCCAGTAAATTGCGTCCGCCAGTGATTGTGATTTTAGGACCAGTCACTGAACTCGCCCAGACAATGGATTGGATCGGCCGACGCCCGTTATTCGGAAAAACGGTTTTGGTGACACGGCCACAGCAACAAGCCGAGTCTCTGGGGCGACTACTGCGCGAACAAGGAGCGACGGTTGTTTACCAACCCGCCATCAAGATTGGGCCGCCAAAGGACCAACAGGCACTTGACCAAGCCATCGACCAATTGGATTCGTTTGACATCACGGTTTTTTGTAGTCGCAATGCCGTCGAGTATTTCTTTCGTCGAATGGCAGAAAGAAAGCTGGATGCGAGAAGCTTGGCCAGATGCAAGATCGCTGTGGTTGGAAAACAAACCGCAGCATCGCTGGAGCAATACGGAATCATCCCCGACATCGTTCCCCAAGAGTTCACGGCCGATGCTTTAGGACGCACGCTGGCGCCAGACGTTTCGGGTAGCAAGATCTTGTTACCGCGCGCTAGCCGTGGCGGCAAAGAGCTTGCACAAACGCTGACAAGCGCGGGAGCCAGCGTGCACGAAGTCATTGCCTACGAACACCAAGACATCACTGATGCCAATACCGATGTGTTGCAGATGCTTGGTGAGAGCAAGATTGATTGGGTAACGGTAGCCAGCAGCGCGACGGCGGCAAGTTTGCATCATCTGTTCGGTGACAAACTTGGTAAAGCTAAACTTGCAAGTCTTAGTCCTGTCACGACAGCAGCGCTGGAGCAGCTGGGATACAGAGTCGAAACTGAAGCATCGTCCTACACGATGCAAGGACTGGTTGCGAGCATGAGTTTGTCGATGGACGAAACCACTCCCACTGACTGAGACGCGTTCACCAGTAAATCGCTCGCGGCATGCCGACTCCTCGCTCGTCGAACCAAGCTAACATCTTCTCAGGAGTCGATATTCTCCGCATCCCCATCGGCGTTGAAACTGCTCTCGCTCCGTAATCGGTCAATTGCATTAGCAGACGATTACCGCTGTACAGAAAGATTGTGGTTGTGCCCTTGTGCGCGTACGCGAACCCAATGTTCGGGTCCTGATACTCGATTGTCATTGCTTCTGCCAAGGCATCGCGGTCTTTAGAGTCAGTTGACTGAAAGATGATCTTAGAATCTTCACTAGGAAGTGATCGAACAACAACGCGATCTGCTTTCGCGATCATAGCCTTCACAAGACTATCAGCTCGATTGATCGTCCCACTTTCATTCGAATATGCCATGAACAGAATCGTCGATCCCAAAATCGCGACGATCAATGCCGCGCATCTCGCAACTCTTCTTGTTGTTGATGCCATCACAAGACTCCTACCGCAATGCTGATTGATACTAAGCACGGCCGGAATTTGTTCGATTCCGCGCGGCCACATCCGCACACTCTAGTACTTTGCCTGACATAAAAACTAGCTCACAAAAGACGAACGGGTGCCCAGGTACTATAATTTCCATTAGAAAATCCTCTCTCAGCTTTTAGACGATATCCTGCTGGTGCTTCGCAGCTGGCTTGATGCGGGGCAATCCGCGCAAAAAATTTGTGATGTGAACCACGGCGTGTTCT
>CAYNNP010000172.1:0-4647 GCA_964398215.1 uncultured Pirellulaceae bacterium
GAACACGATCGATCAAACGAATCTCGATAAATTTTGAAAAGCGCAACTCCAAAACTGACGCTTCGGGTTACCAAGAACCAATGCCTGACGTGTTTTGAAATTGCGCGCTTGGGGTAGGCCGGACCGAGCAAACGCTGCAATTGCCGGAACTTCGGACGCAAGAAGAAATCTCGTTGATAGTGTAAGCTCTGCGACACCATGGAGGCGTTTGCGCTGTTCCGGCACGTATCGCGTCCTTGGTCCGGCCTACAACCAAACACCAAAAATGACTCGTCAAAAGCTCTCGCGTTTAGCTATCGGATTCTGGTTCTGCGGGGAAACGCTGGAATACTTTGACGGCGATTACCATGGCAATCGCAAGCATCAGGCTGCCTACCAAGAACGGTGCTCCTGGTAACTGCATTGGTGCGGTCGGGCCTGTGAAGAAATTGAATAGAAAGGTCGTGAAAAACAGTGGCGCGACAATGTTCGTGACGCTGATCAGCGATGTAAGAGCACCTTGGATTTTTCCCTGTTCGGTCTCGTCGACCGTGGATGTTACCAAGCTCTGAATCGCTGGCCCTGCGATTCCTCCAAGCGACCCGAAAACAATGATCACATAGATCATCCAGCCTTGGGTGGCTAATCCGTAGCACAGAAAAGCGATCACCGACAAAAACGTCGCTATCAAGATCGCCTTTCTTTCACCGAATCGCTTGACCACCGGTCGTACCATGCCACCTTGGACAATGATCGCCATGATGCCAACCATGCCGAGCGCTTTTCCATTGGCCAACTCATCCCAATCGAATCGATAGGACGTGCTTAGAACCCAAACGTTCTCCAGTCCTCGCTGTGCAAACGCTTTCAAGACAAACACAATCGCAATTCCAGCTACCAACGGATACGCGCCCAAGCGTTTGACCGAGCTGAGTGGGTTTACGTTTGCCAAAGTAAATGAGCTTCGATTCTCTGGTGGCAACGATTCTGGCAAGACAAAAAATCCGTACAACCAATTGACCAAAGCCAAACCGGCTGCGACGTAGAACGGTGCCCGTAAGTCATAGGCCCCCAGCAATCCGCCAAGAGCCGGCCCAATCGTAAACCCAAGTCCAAACATCATCCCGACGAAGCCGAAATTTCGCGTTCGTGTGTCATCATCCGAGACGTCCGCAATGTAGGCGTTGGCTGTCGTGAAGCTTGCGCCCATGATGCCCGCTAGAACACGCCCAACGAAAAGCCACAAAATGCTGGTCGCGCGTGCTTGAATCAGAAAGTCGATTCCCAATCCAAAGAGGGATGCAAGAATGACCGGCCGGCGGCCGAATCGATCCGAAAGTGCACCGACAATCGGTGCAAACACGAATTGCATGAACGCATAAGAGGCAGCGATCAGGCCGTAATAGAAACTTGCATTCGAGGTCGCTTCCGCTTCGGTCAGTCCCGCGACAGGAAGCAATTCCTTCACCAAACTTGGCAAAACGGGAATGATGATTCCGATGCCAAGGATGTCGATGAAGATTGTCAGCAGGATAAACGAGATCGCAGCTTTGCGGCCTCCACCAGCGACTTGACCCTCGCCGTCTGTTGAATCCGACGGCGGGTTGGGAATATTGTCAGACATGCAACATCAGCGAGAGGATTTCGGCGTTAGGATCACGCGATGGCGCTTTTGCAAAGCAACCATCGCTGTGCCAAAGTATGCTTTGGCCACACCGAAAGCGATAGGTGATGAAATCGATCGATTGCCCAATCAAGCTTCGATTAGGTCTTCGGGCGAAAGAATTGGAACCGCATTTTCCTTGGTTTCCTGCTTCTCTCTCCACGCTTCACCTTTCTTGTAGCTATCCAGTTCTTTTTGCAGTTGATCCAACTGATGGTGCTCGTGCTTCTTGCCTTCGTTAACAGACTTTGTGCTCCACTGGATTGCTTTGTCAAAGTCTCCAACTTCGGCATAGGCGGCGGCCAGAGTACTGAGAATGTGTGCGATGCTACGCTCCTTCTTCTCCTCGGGCGTCGTGGCTTCTGCCAAAGCTTCCTCACCGTATTTTACGGCCAAAACGCCAAGTTCAACGGCTCGCTTGCCATTACGAACATCGTCGGTTGGTGATGTCGCCAAAACCCAAGCAAGGTTGTTCATCAGCCCTGCAAGTTCTGCAGCATCCTTTTCGTCTTCTGCTTCCATCAGCTTGATGGCCGCTTCGTAATCCGCGATTGCTTTTTTGTGATCACCAATTGCCAATCGCGCGTCGGCTCGAGAACGGATGATGGAGATGTTTGCTGGATCCCGATCCAGCACGTTGGACAAAATTTCGATCGATTTCCGAGGACGATTGTCGCTGGTATACAAATTCGCAAGCTGCATTTGTCGAGTTATGTTGGTTGGATCTCGGTCGACCAAGACCTGCATGTCATTGATTGCATCGGCCATCCGCTTTTCTTCGATCGCAATCAAGCAACGTACAAAGATGGCTTGGTCCAAGTTTGCAATTTGTGGAGCGAGGCGTGAGGCCGATCGCAGGTCACGCTTGGCACCCGCAATGTCTTGGCGTCCAAGTGCAATTTCTGCACGCTGCAAAAGACTCATTGGATCGCGAGGTTGCATATCAAGCGCCTTGTTCAGATCCTCCAACGCCTTGTCTTCCTCGCCTTCCATCCGATAGAGGATGGCCCGCATTCGATACATGCCTTCGTTCGGATTCGCTTTGAGAGTGTTGCTGACCAACGACAGTGCATCTTCGACGCGATTCAGTTCGACAAGTTGGCGAACGGCTGTTTCAGCAACTGCCAAGTTCGTTGGGTCTTCAAGCAAGATCGCTTGTAGGTCTTTGATCGCGCCTTCAACGTTTTCGTCCTTCATTCGCATCGCTGCGCGAGCCTGCAACGCTTCCATGTTTTTTGGGTCAGCGGCAACCGCTTCATCCAGGTCCTTCAGGCGTTTTTCATCTTCGTCGATATCGTAAGTCAGCGCCCGCAAGACCAAAGCCGCACTCTTTTCGACCGGGTCATCCTTTAGCAATTCGATAGCTTTACCAGTTGCGTATTGAATCTCGGATTTGTCACCGCCAGGCGTCATGTTCATTCGGGCCAAGAGCAAGTAGGCTTCGACCAACTGAGGATCATGCTTCACAGCTTCCTTCAGTTTGACAACGGCTTCGTCACGCAGTTGCACCAAATTTTGTCCACGTGAGCGAACAATCTGAGCAGCGGTCTCCTGGGCTTCTTGGAACAAAATCGACCCAAGCATTTTCTTGGCGAATTTGTTGTTCTCGTCAGAGAGCCCCTTCTTGACCGCCGATTTCAATAGGCCAGAAACTTTCGCTAGCTCTTCTGGCGACGCGGCATCAATCCTAAGAATGACTGCTTCGTCCAAGTCACCTTGGCCTGCGTCTGTTTTTGGCTTTTCAGCGACCGCGTCCTGTGCTGTTGCAAAGGTAGTGCAGATGGAAAACGAAAGGCAAAGGCCAAGACAAAAAGCGATGCGACTGCGCATAAAAAAACTCGTCGTGTTTCTGGAATCGATACGTCAGTGTTCATTATGACGTGTCGTCCGTTGAAAACGTAGACGAGCTTGTTGGTATTTGCCGTGTTCTACAGAAAAACAATGTCGATTTAGGGCCCGAAATGTGGGCCATCGACGCGGGACTGCGTATTTTGGCTAGCTAGGCGCCAATCTCGGCTTCTTGAACCTGCGCTTCCAATTCAGCGACTCGAAGCTTCAGTCTGTCCAATTCGGATGACATGCTGTTGAAATCTATGGCGGCGTCACTCCAGAAATCCCCGTCACGAAACTTGATGTCTTCGTGTGGTTCGCCAGCCAATACACGTTTGAAGCCAGCTTTCAGGCGATACATCGGGCCTGCAAAACGGTTGGAAAGCTTGAGCGTGTCACGAATGAAAACCGGGATCAGAACAAACATCACAACCACGACGGCACGTTGGCTTAGAAGTGCGGTCCAGAATGCGTTGACGAAACTTTTTTCCAAATCGCCAAACATCAGGCTTACGATCACGCCAATGCCGACCAAACAAGTCAACAGAATCACCCAGTGAAACATGATTCGTAGACCAATTGACCACTGAACCTCTGGGTCGATAAGGATTCTTTTTCGGTTTGACATGGCTCGAGAGTTGGATGATTAGAGAAAATTCATGAAACACAAGCGTTAGGACACCCAAAACGTAGGTCACATACCATGACTGTCCCCTGGCGATGCCACGAATTACGGAGCAGAGTTTGTTTGCTGCGTCACAATGAGACTGATCTGCATAACCGATTCAGTTCTGATGACGGCCGATAGAAATTTGTACTGCGCTGCAACCGGTAGGGCCTGATGAGCCGATTTGTCTTCATGTAGCGAAATTTCGCTTGGTTACCTTTTTGCAAGCAACGCAAGGCGATTCATGATGATGAAAACTCAAATACTCCGTTCAGTCGCAGTCATTTGTTTTGTTGTCTCAACCAACTCCATCGCTTCGGCTGGTGAAAACCTGAATCGGTGTTTTCGCTTTTGGGGGATTGGCTGGGGCGACGGCTACCACACTTGTAGCGGCGCCGGATGCCGGCCTGGTGCTGACTTGCCGGTTGCTTCGTTCTACGAGCAGTACGGGACTCGTCCACGTCTGTTCCATCGCCAGCCAAGCCAACATCAAGTTTGGCCTGCAGAA
>CAYNNP010000172.1:4747-14333 GCA_964398215.1 uncultured Pirellulaceae bacterium
AGCACTGGCGGTTATAGCACTAACGCCGTGACCTATCCCTCTGAATTCCTTGGCAACCCACCGATGGTCCAGCACGCTCCGGTTGCTCAGCAGTTTGCCGCGCCGACAACCCAACTAAGAGAGCCAGAGCCGACGACGGATAGTGAGCCAACTCTTCCAACCCCCGCCGATGATGATGAAGAAGGTCTTGATGACAGCGACATGGATCTTGACAGCGAATTGGACCTGCTGCCAGATTCTGAAGAGGACGATCTTCTCAGCCCGTCTGACCAGGCGCGACACGGTTGGATGAAGGTTCGAATGGCAAGCAATCGACGTAATGTGGTTGCGACTCCTTCGCTCACTCCATTGCCGACGCCAATGCCACCCGCCCGAACGATTCAAGCGAGGAATCTACCGTGGTTGCCAGCGGCAGCCCCCAAGCGATTGCCGCCTGTTCGGTAGTGGGTTTCGGGAAAGACATCAGACTTCCCGTTGTGCAACTCATTTTCCTTGGTGTCCGTTATGGGTACATTGGTCGTGATAGGATCCATGTACCCGCGCAACAACCAACCACATGATTTGCCTGCTTTCCCCCGCAAAGACCCTGGATTTTGAAACTTCCGCCAAGGTCAAGACTTTTACAGAGCCCGACTTGATTTCCAAGTCCGCGGCTCTGATGAAGCTTTTAAAGACACATACAGCTGACGAACTGGGCCAACTGATGTCGCTGAGCGAAAAACTCAGTGAGTTGAATGTTCAGCGAAATAAAGACTGGTCGGACAAGCACACGACCGAGAATGCCAAAGCAGCTGTTTATGCATTCCAGGGTGATGTGTACCAAGGCTTGGCGGTTGATGGTCTATCGGCAACAGAAGTCCGCCGTTGCCAAAAGCATCTTCGCATCCTGTCGGGATTGTACGGCGTGCTCAGACCGCTTGACCTGATTCAACCTTACCGACTGGAGATGGGCAGCAAGCTCGCTAGTTCGGCTGGAAAGGATCTGTACAGTTTTTGGGGCGACACGATTCGAGACGTGATCAGCAGTGAACTCAAGAAACTGAAATCAGACTTGCTGATCAACTTGGCGTCCAACGAATACTCTCGAGCAGCGAAGTTGAAAACGATCGACGCGAATATCGTGACGCCACAATTCAGAGACTGGAAGAACGGTGATTACAAGATGATCAGTTTCTTTGCCAAACGCGCCCGAGGCGCAATGGTGCGTTTTTTGGTTGTCAACAAAGTAACCACGGCCAGCGGAATCGAAGACTTTGATTTGGATGGTTACCGTTTCAACAAAACGCTATCCAGCGAAAACAATCCTGTTTTTACTCGAAAGAAATAGGCATTCGGATTCCGGTAAAAAGGGTTTTGGTCACTTTGCTAAACATGAACCCTCCTATCCTGCCCCCACCGATTTTCGACAACGTTCTGATTGCTGATGTCCGATCATTGAAGTGATGCACCATGCATTTTCATCGCTTCCTCCCCGCGATTGACTTGAGCAATGTTTACTCCCATGCGACTTGGGCTGCTGTTTTCGGCTGCAGCCATCGGACCCTACTTGGCATCCGAAACCGATTTTGGCCGCAAAGCCGTTTCAACAGTCACGAGCGTCTTTCGTGGTTCCGCGAACGGCTACGGCGACTACTCCGATAGATCCAGCCAGCCTGGAAGCGAAGCCACCTATGCGAATCATTCGCACTATGCGGTTGAAAAAACACGCTTGGATGATGGCAACAAGTATCGCTATGACCACTCGATGGCTCAAAAACTTGGTGCCATCCCAAATGCAGCCAACGCGGTACCGCAACTCGTTGGACGTCCGATCCCGGACTTGCGCGAGGTCATGCGGTTCGACATCAATCCAGATTGGGTGATCGCGCGGTTCTCGCGGGTCAGTACCGTTTTGGGTGACATGAGCCTACAAGGACTTCGCGTTCCGTTCGTGACGGGAACCCGACCTGACGATGTCGCCGGCACGCTCACGTATTACTTTGATAAATCAGGTACTCTGCAGCGACTGATGATCCATGGATTCACCGGGGATCCGACTCGGTTGGTCGGTACGATGACCAACCACTATGGGCTCGAGCGCACGCCTGCCATCGAAGCCGGTGTGTACACAAAACGCTGGAACGCTAACCCCATCCACTTTCTGCGGCTAACACACGCACCGGTTGTGTATTCCGACGCTGTGCACCACAAATACACGGTGTTTATCGAATTGAATCAGCCAAACCTGATCTATGGAATTAGCAACGAGGCACGCAAGGTAATCGGCGCAGACCTGTCAACGGGACGCTGGTAGAAAGCAAATTTCACTTGATCGTTGCGATTTAACACGTGGCCCAAGTCACGATGGCGTTTCAAGACTATGATGGCATCCATGTCGTCGCGCAAAGTCTTTTCGTTCAACAATCGTAACTAAAAATTCATGAGTTCAGATGCTGCAAGCGGTACCGGCAAGCCTCCAAGGCCGCCCGCTCCGCCCAGAAAGAGCGCCAAACCTGTGTCCGCCGGTCCAGCCGCGGTCGCAGAGCTCTCCAAACGCATTATTGGTAACGTCGAAAATTGTATCGTCGGCAAACGCAAGCAGTTGGTCCTCAGCATGGTGTCTTGGTTAAGTGCCGGACACATTTTGTTGGAAGACGTTCCAGGTGTCGCCAAGACAATGTTGGCTCGAGCAATGGCACGCAGTCTTGGGTGTACCTTCAAACGTGTCCAGTGTACCCCTGACTTGCTGCCAACAGATGTCACCGGAACATCGATCTTCAATCAGAAGTCAAGCGAGTTTGAGTTTCGAGCTGGCCCTGTGTTTACGCAAGTTCTGTTGGCCGACGAAATCAATCGTGCAACTCCCAGAACTCAAGCTTCGTTATTGGAGGCGATGGCAGAAGGGCGGGTCACGGTTGACGGGACCACCCACAATTTAAAGAAACCGTTTCTGGTCATCGCGACGCAAAACCCTGTCGACCACGAAGGGACTTTTCCGCTGCCGGAAGCCCAGCTTGATCGTTTTCTGATGCGTTTCAATCTTGGCTATCCGTCGATGGAAGAAGAGATGAGGATGCTGGACATGCTGCAGCACACTCACCCTGTCGACTCGTTGAAGGCCGTGGCCACAGCCGAAGAACTCGTCCAGGCTCAAGCCGAAATCCGCAAGGTCCATGTGGATCCACGAGTCCGCCAGTACTTGTTGCAGATCGTAAGCCAATCACGATATCACGAAGACCTGGCACTTGGCGGAAGTCCACGAGCGACGATAGCCCTGTTCCGATGCGGACAAGCGATGGCGGCAATTCGAGGCCGCGCGTACGTGTTGCCCGACGATATCAAAAAGATCGTGCCGCCGGTCATGAACCACCGCTTGATACTGCGTCCCGAAAGTCGGCTTCGCAAAGTAACCACGGAAAGCGTTTTAGAAGAGATCGTGGGCGAAATCGCGGTCCCGACAATCGAGGCAAAGTAACGACTGGAATTTGGTTTCCCTTGTTTCGTATCGCATGCGATCGTCTTCGGACTCGCCAGCGCTGGCGGGCAACCCAAAAGGAACACAGCTGTTTTGAGCAACACGCAGTCGACGACTGAACCGCAAACCAATGAGCCGTCGCCCGGTTTTGGCGTCGTCGCTGTGATCAGCGCGTTTCTGTTGTGCGGGATGGTCTTTGGTGCTTCGCTGTGGATCTTGGTTGCGATCGCAGCAGCGATGGTATTGTTGGCGAACAAATTTCTTGCCAAGACCTGGTCGACTTGCGCAATCGCGGTACGCAATGGGGATGATCATGAATTAAAGGTTGGCAGCCAGTTCATGGTGGATGTTCAAATTACCAATACCAGCCGCATCCCAATCTTTTGGCTCTTGGTCGAAGACTTGTTGCCAAAGTGGGCGACGATGCACGATCCCCCAACGCTGGCGGTAAAAGGAGACCGATTGAAAGTCATGCTATTGTGGCCAGGGGAAACTCGCAGTTTGGAATACACCGTGAATTGCACACGCCGCGGTTACTTTCAAGTCGGTCCGACCGTGCTGGAAACCGGCGATTTGATGGGACTGTATCGACGATACCGAATCGGCACCGAGCCCCAGTATGTGACCGTGCTACCAAAAGTCCATTTGTTGCATGCTTATGAGATTGGTTCGCGGCGGCCCATCGGCGAGATCAAAATGCGCGACAACGTCATGGACGATCCAACGCGTCTGCGTGGCATTCGTCGCTGGCAGCCCGGTGATCCAATGCGCAGTGTGCACTGGGCGGCGACAGCGCGAACAGGGGTCTTGCACAGCAAAATTTACGAACCATCATCCATCGCCGGCGCGACGCTCGTATTGGATTTTCATACAGAATCAATGCCGCAAAAACATGAGCCGGTGCGAAGTGATTTAGCAACCACCGCAGCCGCATCGGTAGCGACGGCGCTGCATGATTTGGGCGAACCGTTTGGGATGGTCACCAACGGACGAGACGCTGCGGATCGAATTCGCACCGAAGGCTGGGACGGCGATCACCGTGTCCGAGACATGGCTACCAAGGCCGCGGCGATGAAGACAGAAAACGAGCGTCTGCAACCGGTAGTCTTGCCTGCCGATCGCGGGCCATTGCATTTGCAAGAAATGATACGCACACTTGCACGTCTTGAACGTACAGACGGATTGACTTTGCCGGAGTTATTGACCGAATGCGAATCACGGATCTCTGCTGAGACAACGGTGTTGGTGATTTTGCAAAAGCCAAATGAAGAATCAATTTCGGCATTAATCTCGATGGCACGCCGAGGGCGAGCGGTCGCAGTGATGATCAACACCTACGACATCACCAAATATTCTGCGGTAGCTGGACCATTGATCGCCTGTCGAATCCCAACATTCCATCTATCAGGCGAAGAAGCCATTCCAGACGTATGCCGCAACGCAAGCGTCGGCCTACGTTAAGGGCAGGGCTGGTTCCCACCGGCCAAAATGAAGATAGAGATTGCCACGCCCCCACGGATGTGATTGCAATTGGGTACAAAACCCACGCGGCCGGTGGGAGGTCAATCCTCATTTTCGTTCGCCAATTCCTCGTCCGCCGGTTTTGACGATGACTCTTCCAATTTGCTTAGGTCAATTGCTTCAACTTGGTTCCTCTGACGACCGATCCAGTTTCGCAATTTAAACTGAATCTGAATACGGTTGGGAACATAAAGGCCTGACAATGTAATCGTCATGGACTCTCCCGCGCGGATCCTTTCGAACATGTTGTCATCTACACTGATTCCTTGCAGATATCCTCCTCTTGAATCCCACACCGAAAACTCTCTGGCAACTCCGTCTGAACTTTGCGCCCAAATCGAAAACGTATCTTGATTGACGAATGTGATTTGCAGCTCGTCAACCTTTCCTGGATTAGCGCTCTTTATCCTTACCAGTAAGACGGGAGAAAGATGCCCGACAGGAGCGGAAATAACGGCAATCGCAACGCTGATCGCCAGCAATGCCGCAACAACGCCTATCCATGTTATTGTTTTTCGCTCAAGCATTGACTACGAACCAGGTAATGGACAGGGAGTTGGGCTGGCGGGTCAATGTCAACGACGAGCATCGGGCATGGTTTGGAAATTGTAGAACATGGCAGTTCGGCCGGGAGCGGCCAAGCTACTGTTCTTGCTTGAAATAGTGATTTGCCCTGGCGGATTCACTTAGGTGCTAGAAATTCTGTCGTCGGTTTTGTCTACTGTGTATCCGATCGGATCGACTGATCACTGACTACTTTATTGATTTGATAAGCCAACGAGCACCGAATATGTCTACGGTTACTGACACTCTTCGCCAAGTTCTGATTGCTGGGCAATGGCGTGACGCCTCTTCTGCGGGAACATTCCAAGCCACCGATCCAAGCAAGAATGAGACCTTGCCTGCAAAATTCCCCGTCAGCGAATGGGCCGATTGCGACGCGGCGCTGGATGCAGCTGTTGATGCAGCACGCGATTTGAGAAAGTTGCCAAGCACGCAAATCGCGGACTTCCTAGACAAGTACGCCGATAGGATCGAAGCTGCCAAGGACGAATTGGTGACCGCTGCAAACGCAGAAACGGGACTTCCTAGTTCACCACGTTTGGCTGATGGAGAGTTACCGCGCACAACCGGACAGCTTCGACAAGCGGCCGAGGCGTGCCGAAGCGGAAACTGGGCGATGCCGATTGTGGATACAGCGACAGGAATTCGCTCGTGCTACGAACCGCTGGGTCCAGTATGCGTTTTTGGGCCGAACAATTTTCCTTTCGCGTTCGGCAGTGTTTCGGGTGGCGATTTTGCAGCAGCGATTGCGGCTGGCAACCCCGTGATCGGAAAAGCAAACAGTTCGCACCCAGAAACAACACGTATCTTTGCTCGCGAAGCTGTTGAAGCTGCGAAAGAAACTGGTTTGCCGGCCGCGACGGTGCAATTGATTTATCGAACAAGTCATGCGGATGGTGAACGGTTGGTGGCGGACCCTAGATTGGGTGCGACGGGTTACACCGGCAGTCGTAGTGCTGGGCTGAAGCTAAAGGCGGCTGCGGATGCTGCTGGCAATCCTATCTACTTGGAATTGTCCAGCGTCAATCCAGTTGTGATCACGCCGGGTTCATTGGCAGAACGCAACGATGCGATTGTCGACGAATTCATGACCAGCGTGTTGATGGGCACAGGACAGTTCTGCACAAATCCTGGATTGGTTCTGTTGTTGAAAGACGCTAGCTCCGACGCGTTTGTTGACGCAGTGAAAGAACGGTTTGCGGGCTCGCCGTCTGGGACACTTTTGTCGCCAGCTGTTGCGTCCAGTTTGACCGGTAGCATCAAGCAACTGTGTGGGTTTGGGGCTGAGTTGTTGGTGGGCGGTGGTGAACCTGAATCAGGCCGGTGCGCGGTTGCGAATACACTGCTAAAAACCAACGCGGTTGATTTTCTAGCCAACCCAGAAGGATTCCAAACCGAAGCCTTTGGGAATGCTTCTTTGGTCCTGGTTGCTGATGACATCCAACAGTTGTGCAATGTGATTCGTCACCTAGAAGGGAACTTGACGGGCTGTGTTTACTCTGCGCAATCAGGCGAAGACGACATCTATGCCGCGGTCGCTTTTGAGCTGACGCCAAAAGTCGGACGGATTCTGAATGACAAGATGCCAACGGGAGTCGCGGTCAGTGCGGCGATGAATCACGGTGGTCCTTTCCCAGCGACGGGGCACCCGGGGTTTACGGCTGTTGGCGTGCCAGGGTCGCTTGTCCGATTCGGGAAATTGACAAGTTTCGACAATATCAGACAAGACCGATTGCCCGCGCTGTTGCAAAACAAAAACACGATGGGCGCGTGGCGTTTGGTTGACGGCAAATGGACGACCGACGACTTAGCTTAGGATGTAGAGACTGTGAGTTTTTTGTTTTGTGAGCGGCAAGGCGATAGCCGCCGTTTCTGTGGCGTTCATTTCTGGGCAAATTAGCTGACGGCTAACGCCTTGTCGCTTACCAGAAAAGGCGTTTCCAAAAAAATCACAGCTTCGCAGACGGTAGTAAAATTCCGAAGCGAAAGTCTCGCCTTGTCAGGGTGAATCACTTTTTCAAGGTAGGCAACATAGTAGCTCGGCTGTCCCAGCCGAGACCTGCCAATTCCTCGGCTCGGAGAGCCGAGCTACTTTAAGCAGTTTGAAAAACTGCTTTGCCCTGCTCGCCTTGTTGATTTAGTCGGAACATAGGCAGGCCAGCGCTGGCAATCCCACCTGAGAAATACGATCACTAGCGGCTTGTGTTCGTAGTACCGCCGTCAGGCGGAATTTCCGGCTAAAGCCGTTACTGCAAACTGATCGTACGCAAGCGTTGCTTAACCACTTCCGCTAACGGTTTGATACGGATTGCCCGTCCGCTACGGAGACAAGCGAATTTCGGTACACTGCGGCTTTAATATCCGCTTTCCAACGATGCGTGTTTTTCATGGCCAAGATTACTTTCTGTGGTGCGGCAGGCACTGTTACCGGTTCGTGTTCGCTGATCAAATCGGATGCAGGAACTTTCCTGGTCGATTGCGGCATGTTCCAAGGCAACAAAACGACACAGCAGCTGAACTACGAGCCGTTTCCGTTTGACGCATCCAAGGCCGAGTTCCTGATTCTCACCCACGCGCATATTGATCACTCTGGGCTGTTGCCAAAATTAGTCAAGGCGGGTTTTGAAGGTCAGATTTATGCGACCGGACCAACAGCCGATCTGCTGCATTTTATGCTCGCCGATTCGGCTTGGATTCAAGAATCGAATAACGAGCGACGAAATCGGCGCCGTGTACGCGAAGGGCTCGAGCCAGAAGAACCTCTTTACACGAAGCAGGATGCCGAGAAAACGCTGACACTTTTGGACTCCCAAGAGTACGAGAATTGGATTGAACCGAAACCAGGAATACGGTTTCGATTTTGGAACGCTGGTCACTTGTTGGGATCAGCGTCGGCGGAAGTCGATTTGGACGAAGGTGCTGGCAAAAAGCTGCGTCTGTTGTTCTCTGGCGATTTAGGTCCGGAAGAAAAAGCCTTTCATCCGGAACCGGACGCGCCCGAGGGTTATGACTACATTGTCTGCGAAAGTACTTATGGCGACCGCGAACGCGACGATTACACGTTGGAGAAACGACGTGAAGCGATGCGCGAAGAACTGACACGTGGTTTGAATCGTGGTGGCAACGTTGTGATACCGTCGTTCGCGGTCGAACGAAGCCAGGAGTTGCTGCACGACATCGGAGTTCTGCTTAGTACCGGCCAGATTCCTGATTGCACGGTTTACTTGGATTCGCCGCTTGCCAGGCGCGTAACACAAGTCTTCATCAAACACGCGCACACACTGCAAGACATCGAGGTTGAATCGAAGGATTTGTTCCGACACAAGAATTTTCGTTTGGTCGAAAGTGTCGAGGAAAGTAAGGCGTTGAACAAAGTTACGAGTGGGGCAGTGATCATTTCCGCCAGTGGTATGTGCAACGCAGGACGCATCAAGCACCACTTGGCTAGTAATATCTATCGCAAGAATGCGACGGTGCTGTTCGTTGGCTATCAGTCGCCGGGGACACTGGGGCACATCATTACGAATGGTGCAAAGAAGGTTCGTATCCACCGGAAAGAGTACAAGGTCGCAGCCGATATCCGTAGGTTGGGGAATTATTCGGCGCACGCAGACCAGACGGAATTGGTTGACTGGATCATTGAGCGCGGGCCAGTCACAAGTGGATTGTTTCTGAATCACGGTGATGATGATGCCAGAGCTGTGCTGCGAGATTTGCTTGACAGCAAGGGAATCGACAAGAGTAAAATCCACTGCCCAAGTTTTGACCAGAGTTTCGAACTCGTCGCAGGTCAAAAAGCCGTTTCGATCGACCAACCGGCACCGCGAATGCAGCCGGTCCAAATGGAGCGTGATTGGAATAACGAGTACGTCGAGTTCATGATGCAGCTGAATGAAAAACTGGCTTCTGCAAAAACGGATCAGGAAAAGCGAGAGTTGATAGTGCAGTTGCGCAGCGCGCTGTAGCGACGTGTTGATAGGCGCGCCGTCGTATCGTCAACGACTTGTTGGTTTACTGAGCCGCAGGGCGATAGCCCCGGTTTCGAGC
>CAYNNP010000173.1:0-14247 GCA_964398215.1 uncultured Pirellulaceae bacterium
AAAAAACGCAACTGCAAAACTCACGCCACCAGACAGAATGCGAATTCAAATCAAAAGGCCAGAGGCCGACACAGCTTCTTGTTCGGTCCTCAGTTAAAACACGAAAGAAGGACGGCTACCGCGGCCTGCAATTCTGAATCGCCGAACTCTTGCGGGCTTTCTTATATCAATCGTGCTGTACGCAATACAGCGTGGTGCCCGAACGCAGCAGCAGTCGATCATCAACAATGGCGGGTGTTGCGTTGAATCGTTCCCCGTCGCCACCTAGTTTGTTTACTGCCAATTCCTGGTACTCTGGCGAAGCCTTGAGTACCAAGACGCCGGCGTCTCGGGTTGTCAAAAACAGATTCACACCGTCACTAACAATCGACGCATAAACACGACTTCGTGTGGGCAGACGCTCTCGGAACATGATTTCTCCGTCGCTAGCACGCAAGCACAATGCAATCGATTTGTCGTGAGACCAAAACAGATGACCATTGACCAGAACCGGGCTTGTCACATTGGCTCCTAGCGATTGTTCCCATACAAGGCTCGACTCGCTTACATCGCCTTTACCACCTGCCGTGATCACAAACGTCTTGTTGCTGCGTCCACCACTGCAATAAAGCGTTTGTCCATTCGTAACAACGCAGGGCACGACATAGTCTTGAATGGCATCGCAGCTCCATTTACGACTGCCCGTGGCAGGATCCAAACCTAGAATCGCGCCCTTTTGATTCAATACCAGCTCCGATTGGTTGTCGTTTAGGTTCACAATCGTTGGCGTCGTCCAAGCTTTCACGATTTCGGAAGTTCTCCATCGGATCTTGCCAGTCGCCTTTTCGATTCCATAGACTGCGCCGTCTTCAATCGAAGCGTTCATGATCACCAGGTCTTGAAAAACAATGGGGCTAGCTGCAGCACCGAACCCAGCCACCTTGGTGCCCAGCTGCTTGCGCCACAAAAATTCGCCGTCATGCGAAAACGCCACCAACCCGGAAGGTCCAAAAAACGCGTAGACGTTTTGATCGTCCACGCACGGCGTTGGTGATGCATAGCCGTGGTCAATAATGCGTTTGCTGGCCTTCTGTTCTTCGGACGCAGGATCAATCTGTTTGTCCCACAACAACCGGCCGTCTTTCACGGACAGACACAGCACATGGAGTTTGAGTTTGGCGCGATCCCCAGGAGCTTCGGCGGACAACGCGTAGCCTGAGTACGCTGTCAAAAAGATTTTGTCGCCATGAATGACCGGACTGCTAGAACCTTTGCCGGGTAGTTTTGTTTTCCAAGCAAGATTGCTTGTGTCACTCCATTTCGTTGGCAGTTTCGCGGCTGAAACTCCCGATCCGGACTGACCACGAAAACGCGTCCATGTTTCCGCAAAACCAATGCTTGTGACGAAAGCAAAAGTAAGACAAAAGCAAAACACTCGAAACATATCAATCACATTGGAAGGGAGCGGGGCAAGAATGCTGCAAAAGAAAATAGCTGACCGAGCAACTAAATGCAAAGCGAACAGAGAAAGTGAGGAACTCGAACTACTCAGAGAGTGGCTCAATGAATTCGATCCGGCGTCGATTTTTTCCTCGACCAATCATCGCATGAGTCCATTCGGCCTGGAGCGATTCATCAGAGCCAGAAAATTCGCGAATCAGCCAACCTCGCTTTGCTGCCGGCGAACTAGCAGGTGGCGAGCGGCGACGACGAGAAATCTGATCGGGATCAATCAACTCAAGTCCCGGTTTCGCTTCACTCAATTGGCGATAGTAGCCATCACGAGAAAGTTCATGATATCGCAGATCGATCTTCTTCTTCTCCGCCCAAGTCACATCGCCCATTTGGTCAATCAGCCATCGCTTGGTCAGCCAGTCTACGTTCCCAATCGCATCCTCAATATCATCCGCGTTTCTACGGTACGCTATGACTGTGTCCAACAATTCGCCCCAACGTTGAATCACCAGCGGCGCTTCACCACGACGGTTCACCGGTGTCGATTCAACCAACGCGGCAGCCGCTTTCAAGTACTTTCGTTGAATATCGATCGCTGAAAGCTTGCCCTGGCTCGTTGGCACTCGAGTCACCAGATGCCAATCACCAGCCAATTTACTCAAGCAGCGAATTGGTTTCGCAATGGTTGGCAGTTCTTTTCCTCGCCCCGATTCAATCAAATCCAGCAGCAACGAAACCGCTCCGAATTTCACGTACTCCGACAAGTCCGATAGGTTGGAATCCGACAACCCAATCTGCAATCTCTGGCGACGACAAAACATCCGCAAAGTTGATCCCAACGAAAGATAAGATCTCGCGCAGTAATGTCCCAGCCAATGGCCGTAAACAAAAATAGGACGTTCACCACAAAAACCTCCCATGTCGGCGACGGAATCTGTCGCCATCGCCTTCACGCTCAGCCAATACCGCCCATCGTGATCCAATAACCCACTTCCGCAGATCGCCGGACGTGAGATCAAGAAAGCAGTCAAGTACTTTCGCTGCCTGCGGAATGCAACTCGCCGCGCCACAAAACGCAGAGTCAACACTGTTGGAAAGTGCACGATGCGGTGCACTCTGATAATCAAATTGCCAACCCACGATGGCACAACATGAAACATTTCCTCCGGACCGCCATCCGTCTTGGCATCTGGAGTTTGGCTCAATCGTAAAACTGCGACCAGCGCGAAAACCATCGCCATCAATGGGAACAGAATCAACATCGTACAAAACTGCATTGCCCATAACACACAGACCATCAACCGATAAACCAATAGCCAAACACCGGAGGCGACTTCGGTTTCATAGTTCTCCTGGCAACCATAGATGTGCCCCAACGCATCAGAACTGTTCTTCAAGACCCTCAGGTCCACATCCAAATCAACATCCCGGGCGGCCTCTTCCACCATCGAATCAATGGATCTTTGACACGCTAACAGTTCGCTTGGGCTATGCACTTCTGGCGTGGCGACTTCTATCAGTCCGCCAGGCAACGCATGCATGGATGGATGCGACTCGAATGTAACCGCGCCACCGCTAGCCAAAAACATCTGGTCACTGTCAAACAAGCCTTCCGCGGTGGGTTGGTCTCGCCGGATCGCATCACAGATTGCTTTGTAAATTGCCTTCGAAGCAGGTAAGTCTTGATGCCGCAATTCCGCATGATTCATGATCAGCGTTGCGTACTCCGTTTCCATTCCCATTAATCGAGAAACCAGCCGCCGACGGTTACGGTGGTTGGAAACGGAATTCTTTAGGTTTGCTTTTGGACTCAAAGGACAACCCAACAGGAGGCTAATACCTAAGTCCATCGTATCAGACAAAGACACCCAAAGTAGATTGTTTTTCAAATTCCGCCGCCACAATCACGGCCGGTTTTGGCAGAATTCACACTGCAGGGGCTTGCCGACGGATTGCCACTGGTTTCTGCTTGTTTTCCCACAATAACCCTCATCAAGAATCGAGAGATCATGGCAAGCAAACTGGTACACCTGTTCGCAACGATCGGCGCCATCAGCGCCATCACATTGGTCGGATGCAGCAACAAAAAAGCCGAAGATGCCGTTGCCTTGCGCAAAACGATGCTCAAGAAAGTGGGCCAAGCCTACCTGTCATTCTCGAAAGAAAAACAGCGTAGCCCCAGCAACATCGAAGAACTAGCGGCGTTCATTGACCAAGCCAGCGATGACCCAAAACCTACCGCACCTGCCCAGCGATTGCGCGAAGGCGACATTATCATGCATTGGAATTCGTCGCTCGAATCAGCCAAAGGAAACGAATCGCGATTCGTTCTCGGGTTCGAACCCTCTGTACTTCAGACAGGTGGCTACATCATTACCGTTGAAGGCAACGTGGTGCTGGTAACTGGAAAGACTTTTATCCAGTATAAAACACCCCAAAAAGCGGTCAGCGAAAAACCAGCCGCTTGATGAACCCCATCACTGTTCAGCCAAGAAACCCATTTGGGTTTAAAAGTTATACAATAGCCCGATGTTGAATCCGTGAGCAACCACAGACGTATCGTCGAATCTGAATTCGGGCCGCAGTGGTCCGACAAGAGGCGACACTGGTGGTGGTGCTAAGTTCGGATTGATCGCCAAATCAATATGCTCGCCTGGGCGTACAACGCGATCCCAATAGATCAACGAATAGCCAAACTGCAATCGAGTGAACTCGCCCAAGCGAACGCCAAGCGTTGCACCAAGCTCTGGTATCAATGCAAATTCATCTCGCGAGAACGAACCCGAGTTGGATGACAATGCGAAGAATCCAGCGTCAAAGTTGTCGACCAATCCTTGGCCATCGATGGTTGTTTGCGTTCCGCGAATGGTCACATTCTGCGAATTGGTACCAAACGCAAGTTTCGCCAAAAGCTGTAAATCGTATCTTGATCGAAACTGGTGCCAACGAAATCCAACCTCTCCACCGTTGAAGCGATTGCTAGTTCGGAAGCTGTCGGCAATAGCAAACGATCCGCCGTCAGTGGGCTGCAAGTCTTCGGTAATGACTAGTGATTCTTTGAGCCCTGCGTAGCGATATCCAAACATTATATCCAGTCTTGTTGAACCATTGCATTCGCACTTTTGGCAAAGGTTTCCAACCACCCGAATTCCGGCCGATTCAAAATCGCTTCGCCCGGTTACAGTTGCGGTACCAGCAACGATACCAGGGAAACTGACCAATTCAGTGTCTTGTTGATTCGTCAGAGCATTAAAAAATGGACGGGTAAAGATCGTAGAGCCAACTGAGTCGCCTGCAGAACGCTGAAAAAAGTCACTCGCGTCCTCCAGGAAAACGTACTCACCTTCGATCCCAAATTGTTTATTCAGATCTTGCCACGCACCAACTCGTAGTCGAAATCCAGAGCGATAGTCGTCTACCAAGTCCCCGGCTGTTCCGCCGACGACTGTCTGCCCAGCAACATTCAGTGCTGTGTTGCCACGTGCCGTGCCAGCTGGCGCCGTCGCGATCAAAGGTGGTGTTTCCATGCCAGAGAGCCACCAACCCAAGTATTCGGTGCTCGCCCATAATCGCGAACCGCTTGCAGCGCTGAATCCGCCTCCGGCACCAACGCCAAGACCACCAGCTGAACATCCGCCGCAGTCGCACGAAGCCGGGTACCCACAAGACCCGATGGAATCGCACCCTCCGATGAAATCGCATCCACTGTCGACGATCAGAGGCGAAATCGCACCTGTCTCACAACCACAAACCGGGCCGCAACCACCATCGCAGGTCGATATCACTGGGCCCTCGCATCCGCAGACAGGTCCACATCCACCATCACAGGTAGATGCAATCGGCCCCTCGCATCCGCAAACAGGCCCACACCCACCATCACAGGTTGATGCAATCGGCATTGGGTCTTCGCATCCGCATACAGGTCCGCAAGTATCGCATGGTCCGCTGGCGAAAGCAGAACTGCAAATCAAACCCAAGCATAGGAAGAGTCTCCCAAGGCAGGCGATCGCCTGTAGCGCTGTTTCATGTCGAGACATTCGATTCGTCATCCGGTCGCAGTAAAGAATTAACGGTTATGCCGTCTGTATCGGCAGCCATTCAGGTTTTGTTTAATTCGTTTCAAGCTTCATTAAAGTTCCATCGCTATTTCAAGCCGGCACGTTGTTTCACGCCCGAGTTGCACAAGCATTCAACGAGGCATTTGCACCACCTGGAACTGTTCGCCTGTACCTCTGAACAATCCGTAGAACTGATCCACAAGGCGCGATTGCCAGGATTGCGGACCATGATCTTCACCCAAACGGGGTACCCGCCGACCTAACGACGTAGGGTTCAGGGTCCTTCTATCCACCACAGATATCATGATTACAAACTCCTCGGTTCCACCTAGCGACGACAACTTGTTCGTTCCTAGCGTTGAAAAAGAATTCGATCTACTTGCCGGTGCGCTCGCCGCGCGGTTTGAGGAATTGTCCTTGATTCGCGAATTCACCAATAACCTGGAACTCGATCAAGAATCGCTGGAAGTCGCCAGTGCTCTGATCCAAGAACTGGCTCCATGCGTCGGCTTGCGCTCACTCGCCATCCATCTTGAAAAAGACACCAACCGAAACACAGAAGCGACTTTCCTGTTCAGTGGCACAGAAATTCAACCGTCATGCTTTCACGAAATCAAACGGACTTTCCAAGCAAATTCGTTAGAAGACACTAAACGCATCGCGATTTCCAACCACATGGATTGCCCGGGCGACCAGAAGTGCCACGTGGTTCTTGTCCCAGTCTGTCGCGGCGAACAAGTACTGGGCCACATGCTTGGCATTCGTGATTCAACAAGCGATGAACTAGGGACCGTCGAAGCGGATCTGATGAAATCAACTGCCATGATGCTGGCAGTGCATTTGATCAACAAGCGTCAATTCGTCGATTTGCAACTGATGCTAGAGTCCACAATCCAGGCCTTTGTTTGTGCGATTGATGCCAAAGATCCCTATACGCACGGACACAGTACACGAGTATGCAATCTCTCTGTTGCAATCGCTAAAACGCTCGGCTACGACGAAAACCAGCTGGACAACCTGCGGATGGGTGCAATCCTGCACGACATCGGCAAAATCGGTATTGATGATGCAGTTCTTCGAAAGCCATCGCAGTTGAGCAAAGAAGAATTCGAGCACATCAAAACACACCCCGTTATCGGCTACGAAATCATCAAGTCGATTCCAAAATTCAAGCCGTTCTTACCAGCAGTCCGCAGTCACCACGAATGCTGGGATGGATCTGGCTACCCCGATGGGCTGAAGGGTGAAAACATTCCCATGGACGCACGCATCGTGGCGGTCGCCGATGGGTTTGACGCAATGACCAGCGATCGGCCATACCGAAACGGAATGTCGTTAGAAAAGGTCTGCCAAATCATGCGAGAAGGTCGTGGTACTCAGTGGGCAACTCGCGTCGTCGATGCTTTATTGGCTTCGCCTGAATTGATGGACAAATCCCTTGCTGCCGCACAAGCCAATCGCCCCGCGGTAAATTCCGCAACACAAAAGGAAAACGTGAAATGAGACGTGACGCAAAATTGATCTTCAAACTGATGTTGTTCGTTGAACAAAAAGGCAGCCGACTGTTCAAAGGAGCCATCATCATCGACGGTCACGAACGTGACGAAGTCATCCACCACGTCTATCTCTTGGCAGACGCTGGGTTCATTGAACTGGGACGCGACACGATCGCAGACAAAGGCCCATTGGTTTTGACATGGAAAGGATGTGACTATCTGGACGAACTGCGCGAAAAATACTCCAGGTCATCAAAAGCCACCACGTCCTCGGCCAAACCATCAAAAACAGCTGCCAAGCCAACCGCCAAAACAGCTCCTTTGACGAACCCGTCCCCACCTGCGCCTGCACCCGCCCCCAGCGCGTGAACCGCCAGTTCGAGTTCTTAAAAAGACTTGCCCGGTGCTGAGCAAAAGCAGCTTAGACGCTCGCTTGCTCATGCTGTTTCAACAAACGGTCCAGGATTCCGTTCACGAATCTTTGGCTGTTTTTGTCGCCATACCTTTTGGCCAACACGATCGCCTCGTTAACGGCAACCCGGCCCGGAGTATCGGCAAATAGGATTTCAAAGGCGCCAAGCCGCAGAATGTTTCGATCAATCACGGCCATTCTTGAGACGGTCCAATTGATCGCAACCTGACCAACCTGCCGGTCAATTTCAGCGCGATGCTGCACCGTTCCGTTCAGCATTTCAAGGGCGAACTCAACCAGTCCCTTGCGTCCATGCATACGAGAACGAATAAACTGTCTGGATAATTCTGGCGTACGGTTGTTGTTGATGTCTAACTCATACAAGAGTTGAAGCACAACTTCGCGAGCGCGACGGCGCGTTGACATGGAGTCTGATCTCTGGAGGCATTGAACGGACCGCAGATTCTATTCTGTGATCTTCACAGCGCCGATGGCTCACCACGTCGAATGCCAGAACAACGTCGAAAAGCCGCTAGAGACATTAGATCCATCAGAACCCCACCTGATTTCACGGCACTAAACACAACAATTAGGCTTCTGGCTGGTTTTTCTCCCCACCAACGAGATGCGGAAAATATCCTACTGAGACGCGTTCTATACGTGAACAAGATGTGAGTAGTGATGATCCAGTGCCCAATCTGCCAAGACAATCCTTCGGAAATCTACCCGACGCGTAGCCGAATAAAACAAATCCTTAGCCTTTTTGGGCTAAAGCGTGTCTGGCGATGCACCCGTTGCGGCAAGCAATTCAAGAGCTGGATGTGGCATTCTCGCTCCAAAGAAAAAAATGCGAACGTCCACTCAACCATCAAATCCTAAAACGAGAATCCAGTCTCACCGCCGCAGGTAGGTATAGCCCGCCATCACACGTTCATAAACGCCAATCGTTTGGCCAGCCTGCTCATCATCAATCAATCCAACGTGAACCGCCCGTTCAACGGATTCTTCGACTCGCCGAATCAAGTCCTCATCGTTGTACTGGACATACCCCAAGACCTCGCGAACCGAGTCTCCTTTGACAATTGATTGGATCTTGGCGGCCCCGTCTTCCATATCAACGTGAACCGCATGCGTGTCGCCAAACAGATTGTGCAAGTCTCCTAAGATCTCTTGGTAGGCTCCCACCAAGAACACAGCCAACTGATACGGCTCGTTGCCTTCCAGCTGGTGCAATCGCAACGTCGCCTGCTTCTTGCCGCAACTCGTGAACGAATCCAATTTTCCGTCACTGTCACAGGTGATGTCACCGAGCACCGCATCCTGCAGCGGTTCTTCATCCAATCGATGAATCGGCAAAATGGGAAACAGGTGGTCGATCGCCCAAGAATCTGGCAGCGACTGAAACAGCGAAAAATTGACAAAGTAAATCGCGGACAACATCCGATCCAGCTTTGCAACATCCTTGGGCAAGTGCTCAAGTCTGTTTGCCAAACGCTGAACACGATGGCAAATCGCAAAGTACATGTCCTCAGCCATCACCCGTTGTTCAAGCGGCAAGTATCCACCGCTAAACAAATTCATGCACAAATCCAATGCAACTTGCGCATCATGAAACGGCTCGATAATATTCTCTGGCCCAAGTTCTTCATAAGCGTCCCACAGATCCTGAACCGGTTGCTCATATTCAGCCGGCACCGAATCGGGAATCGACTGCACATTTCCCTGAGCAGTCACGCCAACCGTATCCATGACCAAAACGCTGTGATGCGCGGCAATCGCACGGCCGCTTTCCGACATCAGCTGCGGATGCGGAACCATAGCATCGTCGCAAACCATTTTGACTTGATAGACGACATCGTTGGCATATTCCTGCAGCGTATAATTCATGCTGACATCACGGTTACTCTTCGACCCGTCATAGTCAACGCCCAAGCCACCGCCAACATCCAAGTACTTCAGGCCAGCACCACGCCGATACAAATCCACGTAGATACGGCTCGCTTCTAAAATGGCCGACTTGATTTGCCGAATATTGCTGACCTGGCTACCAATGTGAAAATGCAAGAGCTGGAAACAAGAACCCATCCCACTTTCAATCAACCGATCAAGTTGCGTCAACATTTCTGCGACCGTTAACCCAAACTTTGAACGGTAACCACCACTGGCTTGCCAACGCCCACTACCGCGCGTCGCCAGCTTGACACGCATGCCAATGGTTGGCCGCACGCCCAAAGCCTCCGAGTGCTTGAGAATCAAATCCAGTTCACTCGTCTTTTCCACAACAGGAATCACGATGCGGCCCATTCGCTGAGCCAACAATGCCATTTGAATGAACTCGTCGTCTTTAAAACCGTTGCAAATGATCGGCGTCTTTTCGTCAGTCATAGCGATCACGGCCAGCAACTCTGGTTTACTACCTGCCTCCACTCCGCAGCCATGATCCTTGCCGTGACGGATGATCTCCTGCACGACGTCTCGTTGCTGGTTGACCTTGATTGGATAGATCAGTCGATAATCGTTTTCGTACGAGTACTCCGTGATTGACTTTTGGAAACTCTCACAGATTCGGCTCACACGATCTCGCAGGATCCCATTGAATCGAAAAAGGATCGGCAACTGCATACCGCGCTGAGTCATCTGATCGACCAACCGCTTCAAATCAATCGATTGCTCAGGATCGCGAGCGGGCGACACCAAGACCGTGCCATCATCAGAAATATGAAAATAGTCATCACTCCATCGCGCGACATCATAAAGCGTAGCCGAATCATCGATCGACCAACCGGTAGTTTCCGCCAAGCTCATAGACTCGTATGCTTCCGTGGAGTCATCATTCAAAGGAACAGGAATCAGGCCGTCATGTTATCGGCAGCCAAGACCATTGGCAGGCCCAAACGTGAAAATAGGCGACATCAATCAAGAGATAGGAGGAGTTCGCACTTGATTCCAGCGAACCTACATGCTAGTTTTCTGAGTCTCGATAAAGACAATCGAGAAACCTTTCCGGGGGATTAGCTCAGTTGGGAGAGCGACGCGCTGGCAGCGCGTAGGTCATCGGTTCAAGTCCGTTATCCTCCACTCGGCAAATCATTGCCTTTTTTCACTTTGCTCCGAACCATTGAAACGCGAATGCACGAAATGGGAGCAAGTCATGGCACGACAGCCAAAGCCATTCTTCAGAACGCAGACCAAAAGCTGGTACTGCTCTATCGGCGGAAAGCAAATCTCACTCGGTAAAGACCGGGAAGCCGCCCACCGGAAGTTCCACGAGCTGATGACGGATCGGGACGCCGTCTCTGGCGATCTGGTGACACTCTACGACCTATCCCAAACCTACCTGGATTGGTGCTTGGGCAATCGGAAAAAGACAACCTACGACAAGCACCTGCTGTACCTGAAGAGCTTCATCGGTCAGGTCGGCAAACGCTTGAAGATCGCACAGCTAAAGCAGTTTCACCTAACGAAATGGCGTGACGCGAACCCAAGCTGGTCAGACAACTCGGCCCACGACGCGATCTCAATCGTTCAACGGATGATCAATTGGGCGATCGAAGAGAACTACCTTCGTCGCTCGCCGATTCCAAAGGTAAAGAAGCCTCGCAGAAAGCGACGTGATGTCGTCTACACCGATGCCCAATGGAAACAGATCATGGATGCTGCTGGTAAGTCGGTCGTTGACCTGCTGGACTTTCTCTACCTCACAGGATGCCGCCCCAAAGAAGCCCGATGCTTGGAAGCCAAGCACATCCACGATGACCTGATCATCTACCCTGCGGACGAGTCCAAAGGCGAAACTGAGCCGCGTGTGATCTATCTTTCACCAGAAGCTCAAGCGATTGTCGATCGCCTTGCGGCAGCTCAACCGACCGGCCCGATCTTTAGGAATGCCCGCGATAACCCATGGACCAAGAACGCCGTGAAGTGCGCCACAACACGTATCACAAAGAAGGTTGGATTCAGAGTCATCGCCTACGGTGCTCGGCACTCGTACGCAACGAACGCCCTCACTCAAGGCGGCGTCGACCCAGTGTCGCTCGCGCATCTAATGGGTCACAAAGACACTGCCATGGTCAGTCGCGTGTATTCGCACATTGCAAAAAATCCAGACTTTCTCAGGCAGCAAGCCAAGAAGGCAATTCGCAAACGCGGAGCATAGTCGTGACAGCTAGCGTCCGATGATCCTGGTGATCTTCCTGAGACGCTCAGAAGTCAAATAGGCAAATTGTTGTGGCGGGTGAAAGCCCGGCCATTTGCATCGGAGATCATCCAACGGAATCGCCTTATCGAGGCGAACTGGTTTGCGTAGTCGAATTGCAACAGCCCGATCCGACGATTCAAAGTAGGCGTTGAATGCATCGTGCTCGATACCACCAACATCTTGATAAACACTCCAAACTTCCTCGGGAGATGCCTCAACGACATCAAACACCACTGCAGTTCCGATTAGCGCTCGGATCGGTGAACTGGCATAAATTAGCATGCGAGAGCCGAGTTCTATCTGACGAGGGTGCCTGCGTCGGAACTCAACTTTCTTACTTCCATCCAAAATCTGTTCGGCGAAGTTTGGCTTTATAGATACGAGCAACATTTAGCCTGTTCCCAGTTGGTAAATCTCAAGAAACTCTGGCTCCGCAATTTTTGTTGGCCACTGGAACGCCTCTTTGGGAGCCTTCAAGATTTCTCGAGTTGCCGATAACGAAATGGGATTAGTCATCAATTCGGTATCGCGAAACTCTACAGCCATAACATCGGGCCTTTTGGGGTTCGCGAGCCCTTCAATGTCAGTCAATCGGTACACGCCGAAATGTCGGAACTCTCGGTAGCATTGTAACGGTGGTGCAATGACACGTCTGGTCATCTGCGACACTGCTCGTATCTGTTTTGATCCAGGGTAGTTGTCGTCCCAACTGACGTACCAAATTACGCGTCCCTGGTCGATGTCGGGACGTGCTCCGGTGTAATACGCGTTCGTGGGATTCAGCAACAAGTTCGCATCTTCATCCCAAAACTCGACTTGTCCCAGGTTTGGGTCGAAAAGAGCACGAGCCCATGTCGGACGGATTGGAATTGCAATGCATGGTACACGACCACCTGAGCGAATTTTGGCCGGCCACAGTCGATGCTCTAGTTCCAGATAAGCCAGGGGTTCAGCGTTGAAGGCACTAGAAACCTTTCCTCCAAGCACCTCGACTCCACCGTCAGATTCCGAAGCCAGGTCCTCAACTGCGTCAAACGCGTCCTTCAGTTCCCACACACCGCAGAGGCAGACCTTGAAAGCCTTACCGTTGTGAAGAGTGAAGCCGAACTCCCTGAGCGCTTCCATAGCTTCTGCCACCCCAACTTCATCTGTGATTTCGACCAACGCCGAATGCGATAAACGAGAACGCAGCTGCGCGATTAGACATCGCAAAATTGTGCGGCCTTTGCGTTTCCCCTTGAGTCTGACCGACGCTCGCAGCAGATGAACACTGACTTTGCGAGCTGATGTCTCGATAACGCAAGTTGCTTGTGTGGTGCCCTCAGCATCCAAGATGGATAGAACTTCAAACCGGTCTGGATTAGCAAGCCAGCCTCTTAGTTGAGCCTTCAGTTTGGCCAGCTTTTCGTTTTGTCTAATCAGGTTCGCTAGATCGTCTGACGAGTCTTCATCATGCCCCGTTCGGACAATTGACATCCTTACCGACTCAAGATCTTTCCTGTCAAATCGGTGTTGGTTTGAATCGCTATCAACATTGACTACGAACTCTACGGGACGCAGCACAGCAATGCCGAACTGGTTGTAAATTTTGTCTGCGTTCTCAAGAAGATAGCCATCGCGCGTAACAAACGTTGCAACGTTTTCTGCAATCGCGTGTGACAGATGATTCCGGTCAGACTTATCCTGTTCGTTGGAGCCAGGACCGAGCAGAGAAATGACTTGTTGGTGTATGCACTCAAAAGCCTCAGCAGAGGCCCGAACAATGGGCCATTGGTATTCAGAACTCGCACTCGTGCCTCGTGCAATATCTTCTTTGAGCGCATCCGTGACGCAAAGGTCAAATTCCGAATCGACCCAATCCGCCAGTAGTCCTGTCGACTCCAAATGGTGACGACGGTTTGGGTCACACAAGTCAAAATAGACGTTTGCATCGATCGCAACTCTCGGGCGTTCGCATTTGTCGGCAAATTCTGCAAAAAGAGGAAGCGGCGACAAATCGCAGACAAAGTCAGTGACTTCTGAGCCAGCTTTTGCCTTACCTGGGCGATTTCGCAGCACATGGAAACCGATGCCCTTCCAAAATTTCCAGCCCGGATAGTCGGTTCGACAGCTCAATCGAATTCTAAATGCATCGCCGTTCCTTTGCTTAAGCTCCTCCACCAAACTGCGACCGATACCCATGCGCGCATTGTCTCGATGCACACAGAGGTAACGCACGCTGATAACGCCATCCTTTCGTTT
This sequence comes from uncultured Pirellulaceae bacterium, assembly GCA_964398215.1. Taxonomy (GTDB): domain Bacteria; phylum Planctomycetota; class Planctomycetia; order Pirellulales; family Pirellulaceae; genus CAYNNP01. The sequence goes on from CAYNNP010000173.1 coordinate 13,840, forward strand.
GGCCCATACGTACGCAACTACTTCGTCATTTTGAAAAGCCCCAAGCACCAAGCCTTTTTCGACCGCCTTTCGAAAAACAGACTCGGGCACAAAGAAGAACTTCCTATGCTGCTCTTGTATGGAAAACGCCGCGTCCTCATCGGGTGTTCCTGATCTGACAATGCGAAAATCCAGCTGATCAATCATGATGCCCCAATTGAGTTGGCTCTCGAACTCGTTTTGCACGATGGCTGCACGTGGTCCACCGTTCGTTGTCGACAGGTAATCTAATGTGCTAAATCAGTCCGTGCCATAACTGCAATCGACGTTGCCGCGACAGGACGCCTCACCTGCCAGAGTAGCGCCCTTCAAATCCTTCCCATTTGTCGTAGAAGGCTCTTTGCAAAATCATTGGTCTGTATCCCGGAC
>CAYNNP010000174.1:0-1296 GCA_964398215.1 uncultured Pirellulaceae bacterium
CCCAAAGGGAGAGTGATTCATTCACGCGCTGTATCGCGACGCTAAAAACGAATCTTGTCGTTCACGACTTTTGTCGGGCGCATCAAGAGGGCCCAACGTACTTTGAAAAATGCAGGCAGAATCAGAAGTTCATAAAGTTGCCAAAGCCAGGTAACGAGTTCCCGCCAGTCAGATTGTTTGAAAACTCTATCAACTTTCCAACTGGCAATTGCAAAGTGACGTCGACCTCAGAACTGCTTTGTTCAACATTCAGGCTGGCAAGGACATCTTCAATGATCGGTACTAGGCCGGCAGGGAGCATCGCTGAGCTGTCTTTAAACGTTTTGCGCCCTTCAGTTATCGATTCGCCCAAGCCGTCCTTGAGCTTTGTGCTCGTGGCTGCGTCCAGCATATCGGCTTGGAACTTCAAGCCTAGATTGGAACCACTGAGAGACCCGCCTATCGTAACGGCGTTCGCTCCATTTTCGAATGCATCGATCGCATTCGAAAACCCCGCTGGAGCACCTCCCATCATCATCGCAGTAGGATTCTTGCTTTTGAAAATACTCTTGTCGGTTGGAACCATACTGACAAAGAAATCTTGTCCCGAATCTGCGAAATCAAACTGCGGGAATCGTTTTATCACAGCGCCGCGATTGGCTACCGCATCCATGGTTGGCGTTTTGGCGATGACTAGCGTCCGTGAATCCGCCAGCAACAAGCTGGAATCGGCGCCCTCGTACACAGAGAATCCATTGACTTCCGATTTGTTGAGTTTTGACATTTTCGAGACATCAACATCCTTGGAGAGTCGGACCACCGCAACAGCACCACTCATCGACTCGCCGTCCAAAGCGCCTAAGGTGACAGACTCGACATCGCTAAGTGAGAGTCCTGTTTCCTCTCGCATTTCCGAAAGCGAACTAGTGAACTGCGGATCGTTGGCAAGGTGTTCTTTATAGAGACTTGAATTAACAAGACGTGAAACTTTTATGTGCATCAGAACTTCGGTGTTTTCGGGCAACCATGTCATGTCGACGACATTTCCGTCCGCGCCACCTTTTTTCAGCAGGAAAAATGTTGTCAAACCAACCGGCAATAGGATTCCCACGATTGAGCTGATGACAATCAACGGCGCTAGGCTCTTTGACTTTTTCTTTTTCTTCTTTTTCTTGCTCGCAGCAGTTTGGTTTGGTGATCTAGGTGGGCCCGGTGCGACGGCAAATTGACCAGGCTGTGCAGGCACGCCGCCCGGGGGCAAGTTTCCAAACGGGTTTGCGCCAGGAGGTTGCTGAGGAAACGGGTTCGTGGCAGCAG
>CAYNNP010000174.1:1396-12765 GCA_964398215.1 uncultured Pirellulaceae bacterium
GTGGCAGCAGGTTGTTGGGGAAACGGGTTTGTGGCAGCAGGCTGTTGAGGAAACGGATTTTGAGGCTGAGGCTGACTTGGCGCTGGTTGCTGTGCTGGCGGAGTCGGGCTGGGCGCGGAGATCACGACTGGCTTCTTGCACGTTGGACAACTGATCTGTTTCCCATACAGCGATGGGTTGCTGATTGAAAACAGATTTTTGCAATGAGGGCAGCTGTACTTTGCTGGTTGATTCATCGGAGATTTGAAGTTGGAATGCTGGCGAAGTTTTGGTTTTGCATCAATCTTGGGCACAAAACCAGAGTCAGTGTGGCGCGATTATTCGGAATTGTCGTTTTTATTACTTTTGAAGTCGAGGTAGGCGATTTGAAGCCGTTTGGTGTCCCGACAACCCGCATGATTGCCAAAGTTACCCAATTTCGATGCGGTATTGCACGGTTTTGAGCGAGATGTTTCCATCCGACTTTCATCGCATCCCAAGATTGTATGGGCAATGTTGCTCGCATTTTTTAATCTCCCGAAGTTCCAATGAACCGCTTCACACGCTTCAACGACCGTTTTACGGATGGTGTCCACATTGTGGTCATGCTCGTTGTTTGCAGCTTGTGTTCGTCGGCAGTTGCGGCGGAAATTGAGGGGTTTACAGAGCCTTATCGCACGGTCAACGTCGCGGCATCAGACTCTGGTATTGTTCGTGATATTCCGGTGCATATTGGTGACTTGGTCAGCGAAGGCGACTTGGTTGCAAATCTAGATTCTGATCTGCATCAGATCATGGTTGAGATGGCACAGGATAATCTGAAAGCCGAAGGAAGACTGAAGGCCGCTCAAGCAAAACTGGATCTTCGACAATCACGTTACAACAAACTGGTCGAAATTCAAAAGAGTGGTTTTGGTAGTGAAGAAGAAGTCCAACGTGCTTTCAAAGAAATTGCGGTTTCTAAAGCGGACTTGCAGGCTGAGCACGAAGATTTGATACAGCGACGCTGGGAGCTTAAAAGGCTGCAGCAACAACTTGAGCGGCGCAGCGTGCGTGCTCCTGTTACTGGTTTCATCTCGGAGATACTGAAAGATCCGGGAGAGTTCGTTGCCCCCAATGAACCGAATGTTGTCACGATCGTCCAGCTGGATCCATTGTTGGCAAAGTTTTCTTTGAAGAGATCGCATGCGGCGAAGGTCAAGGTCGGTGATGAATTCAAAGTCGTTGTATCCAGTGGCATCCAAACTAAAGGCGTTGTCGATTCCATTTCACCTGTGATGGATGCTCAGAGCGGAACTCAAAGAATCAAAATTCGGATCCCTAACGCTGATGGAAAAATCATCAGTGGTGAACGCTGCAAGATCAAGCTGCCGTACAGCTCTAGCGATGACGACACCGACAAAATGGCGTTCGATATCGTTCCGAACACTCGCTAAACCGAGGGCAATTCATGGATGAAAAAAAATCAATTTCGGTAACACATACTGTTATCAAACCGTTGGGGGGCACGCAGCAATCGTTGAAAAAATGCTGTGCTGTGGATGCACGCTTGAACGATCGTTTGGGCGAATTGAGCTGCGAAGGATCGGACGCCTGGCAACTGGTCAACTCTATCGTGGATGCGATCAAACGCGAGACTGGTTCGGAATCAATTGCGTATCTGCAGCTATTGGATGGCAAGACTGCCCGATTCATTGTGGGCAAAGAACTTTTGGAGCGATTGCCACCTGAGTCGGCGACAAAAATGGCTGGTTGGCTGAAGGAATCCGTTTCCAGCGGCCAAACGACGGTGCATTCATTGTCGGGGGCTCATCAATGGGAATTGATCTTTTCACCTGTTGCTTTTGCAGGCGTCGGCGGCGCGTACTGTGCGGCAATTCGGCAGGGCGATGAACACTCGGTTACGCCGGGGCATCTGTTGCAGGCGGTGGCGCACTCGCGGCATTGGCAAGATCGGTTGACAATCAAAGTTGCCGACAAAGAAGCCAATACGATGGCAGCGTTGCTGGAGCTGACCAGTGATCTTCAGCGGCACGACAACCTGGGAGATCTTTGCAAAGACCTGGCAAACCAATTGCAATCGCATCTGGACGCAGAGCGGGTTGTGATCGGACTTTGCGAGACCTCAGAGCTTGATTGCAAAATGGCGGCCGTTTCTGGTTTATCCCGCTTTGACAAACGCGCGGAACTGACGCGGTTGGTTGAAGCGACGATGAACGAGGCCGTCTTGCGCGGTAGCGTAACGGTGCTGAGCGATGTTGATGAGCGATTCCCTGAAGGGAGTTTGGCGCATCAAAAAATGATGAAAGCAATCAGCGCTCAAACGCTGATCACTTCTACATTGGTTGACCACGATGAGAAAGTTGTCGGGGTCTGCTTGGTGGTCACTGACCGAAGCGACAATGAAACCGAAGCGAACTTCATCCGCACTGCTCAACCAATTTTGGGGCCGGCAATCGCTGCAACGCGACGTGAACAGGCCAGCATTTGGACTCGCGGACTTCGCAGAACCCGTAAACTGCTTCGCAACAACAAACTACTGGCGGCTTTGGCGGCCTGCTTGATTTTTGCATGTGCCATGATGGTCCCGATGACTTACCAGATCGGATGTGCCTGCCAACTTGAGCCTGTGTTCCGGCGGTTCGTCGCGGCGCCTTATGACGGGACGCTGAAAGAGTCGCATGTGAAACCAGGTGACATCGTGGAGGCTGGGCAGACGCTAGCGACGATGGACCCAAGAGAATTGCGTTGGGAGCTTTCTGGCTTGGAAGCGGATTACAAAAGTGAGCGTAAGGCTCGCGACGCTGCTTATGCTCGCGATGAAATTGCTCTCGCGCAGCAATCTGACTTGGAAATGAAACGTATCCAAGTCCAGATGGAATTGCTTCGGCATCGACTGGAAAACTTGGCTGTCAAAACACCGATCAAAGGAATCGTGATCGCTGGTGATTTGGAAAAATCGGAAGGCGTGCCGCTGAAGATCGGACAAACGATTTTCGAGATTGGGCCTTTGGATGAAATGTTCGTTGAAGTCGCAATTCCTGAACGCGACATCATGTATGCGCGCGACCAAATGCCAGTTGAAATCACCTTGGATTCAGAGATGCGGCAGAACATCGCTTCTCGAGTTGAACGGATCTCGCCACGCGCGGAAATGCGCGATGGCGAAAGCGTCTATATCGCAGAAGTACGTCTGGACAACGAGCACGGTCGATTTCGCCCTGGGATGAAAGGCACTGCAAAGATCGCATCGGAACGTCGACGACTGGGCTGGATCCTATTCCATAAGGCGTGGGAATCGTTCGCGATGATGATCGGGGTATAGTCATGAGCTCCACTGAAATCATCGAAGAAGAAAAGTTCAACTTTCGTGTACGCGAAGTTTCTGAGTTGTTGCTGACTCTGCGCGAGGATCTGCAGTTCACACCGCATCACGAATCAGGCGAGCCTTGCTATATCGTCGAAGATTCCGTGCGGTCACAGTACTTTCGCATTGGTATCGCTGAATATCTGTTGATCTCAATGTTTGATGGCAAGACCACCATTGGGCAGGCGCTGGTACGTTTGGCGCGCATCGAAGGCGATCATGCGCTGACGGAGCAGGAAGCCACGATCATTTGCAAATGGTTGGTGGATTCAGAGTTGGCCACCACGGACACGTCAACAAAAACCGATCGGCTTGCCGACTTGGCGAGATCATATCAACGGCAAAAAAACATGGGGCAACTGAACCCTGTGTCCACAAGGCTGCCGCTTTTTTACCCGGATCGGTTCTTTGAAAAAATCACACCGGTTGCGAAATACTTTTTTGGGAAAGCGTTTGCGTGTCTTGGGTTTTTGATTGCACTGTTCGCGTTTTATCAAGTCTTTCAAAACTGGAATTCGTTCACGATTGCGGCCGACGGAATCACACACCCGTCACGTTGGTTGTGGTTGCTGGTTGTGTGGGTCGTGTTAAAACTGATCCACGAGACGGCGCATGGCGTTGTTTGCAAAAAATACGGCGGTTCGGTTTACGAAGCCGGCGCGATCCTGATTTTGTTCATTCCGTTGGCATACGTCGACGTGACGAGTTCTTGGCGATTCCGGTCTAAGTGGAAACGAATCCACACAGCGTTTGCCGGGATGTACATCGAACTCTGGATTGCCGCCTTCGCAGCGATTCTGTGGTCGTGTTTAGGGACAAGCGTATTGAGCGATGTTTGTTTTAACATTGTTGCGATGGCAAGCCTGACCACGTTGCTGTTCAATGCCAATCCGCTGATGAGATTTGACGGCTACTATTTTCTGTCCGATTTGTTGGAGATCCCAAACTTATACAGCCAGGGCAGCCAGTACCTTTCGTATCTGTGCCGACGCTATGTGATGGGTGAAAAGCAATCATCCGGTCTAGGGTTCACTTGGCGAGACAACTTCATTCGCGTTTACGGTATCGCGGCGTTGATCTGGCGGGTCTTTATCTGTTTTTGGATCATCGTCGGTGCATGTCTGATGTATCACGGTGTTGGATTGATCATCGCCGTGTTCGCAGTCGCCTTGTGGTTGGGGCTGCCTGCCTATCGGATCTACAAGTACATTTGCAAGGATGACGGATCGAGCTGGCATCGTATGCGACGATTGGCAATCGCAACTTTATTGTTCGTCGGTTTTGGCTTTGCGTTTTGCCGGTACGTGCCCTGGCCTGGCGCGCATCGCGCTAGGGCGATTGTGCAGTACGAACCGCTGGACATTGTACGTGCAGCCAGCCCTGGGTTTGTACGCGAGGTTTTTGTGCAGCCAGGCGATTCAGTCGCGGAGGGGCAAGCGATTGCACGTTTAGAGAACCCCGCTTTGGTGTCTGAATTAGAGGACCTGGCGCTTGCGATCAAGCAATCGACGTTGAAGTCGCGCGTGTTCAAGCAGACCGAAGAAATGCATTCGTACCAAGCCGAGATGGAACAGCTTGCGTCGCTGCGGACCAAGCATGAAGAAAAACAGCACCAGTGTGACGACCTGGTACTGCGATCGAAATCCAGTGGAGTCGTTGTTGCACGCAACCTTCATTTGCTTTTGGGTACCTACCTGACAACGGGTGACGAGCTTGCGGCGATTGGTAATGAATCATGTAAAGAATTGAGGCTTGCGATACCTCAAAAGCAATTCAAGCACTTTCAATATGAAGTCGGAGAGCCGATCAGTGCTCGACTCTCTGGAGGTGTTGTGTTGACCAGTACGATGAAGCAGGTGGTCCCTCGAGCCACATCGTTGGCGCCAGATCCATCGATGTACGCAAGCAATGGAGGGCCGCTTGCCAGTCGACCGAATGAGGACGACGAAGAGGGCGCTCCAGCGATGGTGCTGCTGAATCCGCACTTCACTGGCATCGTTTCGCTGTCAGAAGAACAAAGTGGGAATGTTCGTGTTGGGCAACAGGGTGTGATCTGGTTTGGCCACGGGCGTCAGAGCGTTGGCACCGTTCTGTGGTCAACACTCAAGGAGGCGTTGCCAGAGATTTTCAAGCGACAATATTCGTCACTTAGCGCAATGAAAGTCACGATCGGCCCAACTGCACAGTAGTTTTGTCGCGTTTTGGATAATTCGCTGCGCCTAAAGTTGTCCAAGCTCGCCCCAATACGTATGCTGGTTTGTGTACGGAGTTCGTACAAACGTGACCGACTTGCAACCCGCTTTGGTGTTTCCATGCGCTACCTACTGATCTTTGCATTTGCAGTTTGCTGTTTTGCTAATTCGTTACAGGCCCAAAATGCGGTAGCCGACCCGCCGGCGGCCGATGAAAAGCCCCAGGCAGAACCGGCAAAGCAGAAGACAAAAGAGAAAACAGAAAACGAGGATCACGACAAAGCAACCGATCAGTATGTCCGGGTCAAAAAATCCGAGGAAGGTAAATCTCTGGCTCTGCAGACAGCGATCGTTCGCTACAAGGGCAAGAAGGGTTCGCCATACGAAGGACAAATCGTTGATTTGGTCGGCGTCGTGCATATTGGCGAAGGCGATTACTACAGAGACCTCAACAAACGACTTAGCAAGTACGACACCGTTTTGTACGAATTGGTTGCACCCAATGGAACTCGCATCCATCCCGAAGATCTGAAGAAACGACGCTCGCTGTTGTCGTCAGTCCAGACAGGGATGAAGGACATGTTGCAGTTGCAGTACCAATTGGAATTGATCGATTATATGGCGGAGAATTTTCGTCACGCGGACATGACGCCAGACGAATTTTCCAAGGATCTGAAGCGACGTGGAGACAGCGTTACGAAAATGTTGGCGCGTATGATGGGTGCTGGCTTGGCGTCATCGGCGTCAAGTGGCGGAGACGCTGGAATATTGTTGGCCATGTTCAGTAAAGATCGACCCAAAAAGATGAAGCAGGCAATGGCACGCCAGATCGTTGATATCGAAATCTTGAACGCTGGTATCAACGATACGAATGGCGAAAATACTTTGATCAAAGGACGCAACGCAAAGTGCTTTCGGATTTTGAAAGAGGAGCTTGAGAAAGGCAAAAAGAAGGTCGCCGTTTTCTACGGTGCGGGACATTTGCCAGACATGGCGTATCGTCTGGAACAAGATTTCTTTATGCAAGAACGCAAGACAACTTGGTTGAACGGCTGGGATCTGACGACCAACTGATTGCCCAACGCAACACGCGATCACAATCGTGGGCTTGGCCAAAAACGAACGTGATCGCGCCTCCTCCTTTTCACTCATGGCTAGCGTTTTGTCGCTAACAAACTAGCGTTTGATGTTTGGTTTTCTGAATTGTAACAAGCCTGTTGGGATTACTTCGCGGGATCTTGTCAATGTCGTCCAGCGACGTATTCGTCCTACAAAGGTCGGGCACTGCGGTACTCTTGACCCGTTAGCCGAGGGTGTGATGGTGCTGGCGATTGGGCCAGCATCACGATTGACTAGCTACATCCAACAGCAAGCCAAACGATACATTGGCGAGTTTCGCCTTGGGGCGTCCAGTGAGACGGGAGACTTGGAACAGGGCTTCATTGAACATCCTGAATTGCCCATACCAACGCTCAGTGAATTACAGGCCGCCTGTGGTTCGTTGGTAGGCATGATTCGTCAGGTCCCACCGGCTTACTCTGCCGTCAAAGTCAACGGGCGGCGAGCCTACAAGCGAGTTCGCGCGGGTGAAACGGTGGAGATGCCCGAGCGCACGGTGAGAGTCGATTCGATCGAGATAATTGCACTGGACTATCCGCAGATCACGCTCGATATTACATGCGGCGCTGGCACATACATTCGCACATTGGGAATGGATCTAGCCAATGCCGTTGGTTCCAAGGCGGTGATGACAAAACTGGTTCGCGAATCGATCGGGAGTTGTGCATTATCCAACGCTCTTTCTGTCGATCAATTGCAAGAGGTAGCGTTGGAGGAATTTCTATTGCCAGCAACCATTGCGATTCACAACCTACCCCGGATCATGGTCAATGATCAGGAATCCAGTCGCATAGGACATGGGTTGTGCATCGAAATGCCTGGCGATTTCACCAATCCCGAAGAAGTTGCCGCGATCACAGCGGATGGACAATTGCAAGCCTTGCTACGTCCCAAGGGGCAGGTGCTATGTCCGAAACGCGTTTTCTGTTCCTAGTGGACTGAGGTCGAATTCCAATCGACCGATCTCCACGCAATCAAGAATGACAAATGGCCTATACGAATCCAAATGCCAGTCGTTTTTCTGGACCAGTCGACCGGAAAGAGCGAACGGCATACATGTTTGCCCAGCAGGGCAGCGAGGAAATGGAAAGGGCGTTTGCGCTGGACGATAACGAGTTGAGCGCAATGGCCTTCGCAGAGGCGATCGGCCATTTTGAAAGCGCCATTGCGTTATCGCCGTCTTCGATGTTTCACCACGACATCGCGCTCGCCCACTACTGTCTATCAAAGCGAATTGACGACCAGGGTGACAGCGAAAAGCACATTCAGGCATCCATTAAAAACCTGAAGTGTGTGTTGGAGGAAGTTGGTTTCGATTTTGGCACTCAAGATTTACTGTCTCGCGCCGTGTTTGCTCTTTCGGAAATATCGGAGCCCTCGCAAAAGGTGCCGTTGCTGGACGAAGCGATCGAGTTGATGCGACCAGTTGTCGACCAAGCCGCAGAATTACAAGAATTCGACTCGCAAGAACTTGCTTCCTATTACCATCGTTTTGGTTTGTTCAACGTGAACCGTGGACTCATCTCGGTCGGCGCCGAACGCTATCAGTTTTTCTCGCCCGCAGTTCAATATTTCTGTCGCGCCTACCAGCTTGACATCGAAAATATGCACTATTGGTATTGTTATGGAAATTCATTGATGGACAAAGGCAAAAGCACGGACGACGCGGACGAACGCAAAGAGCTTTTTGAGCAATCGCTTGCCTTTCACCGCAAAGCCATTGCCCGCCTGGATGATGAAAAAGATGTCTACGGCGCAGAAGGGTCCGGCAAATGGATCGCTTCGGAATTCAAGTACAACTTTGCCTGTGTATTGTGTTTGCAAGGACACCATGATGAATCGCTGGCGGTATTGACCGAGGCAATCAACCTGTACGGATACAACAAAGAATTTGCTGGTCGCGATATCGACTTTACGGCAATTTCGACCATGCCAGAATTCGTGAGACTGACCGGCGAGTAGCCTGTCGGCCGGAGCGAGGACGCATGGCGTGCTGGAACAGCGCAAACGTCTTTATTGTGTCGCTAAGACTACGCCAGGATTGACAATGTTGCTTGCGTCCGGAGTTTCAGCAGTTACAGCGTTTGCTCGGTCCGGCCTACAAAAATCGCAACTCCGAACATCCGCCTCAGGTTAATCACTGAAACTTGATCGCATCCCGCGTGCCGGGGATATGCTGGCAACCGAATTTGCGACAAAATCAGCTCTGTGGTTTCGGTTTTATAGATTGGAAAAATAGTCAACTGGCAAGGAGATGTTTGGATGTCGACTGTAAAAGAAGAACAGATATTGGTTGTTCCCGAATCGGTCATTCAAGAAATCGGCGACTTGGAAGGTTTTGAGCCCGATGTCGATCGTTTCCTGGGACCGATTTTGGCTAGCGATCAACTCTCTTTCCAGCCCCGTGGGCCAATGGAAACCGATCCCAGCTTCAAACAGTTGATCCCATACGTCTTGTTGGAATGGACCGACAAGGATGGGTCTAAGAAACTGTTCACGTACACCCGCGGTGGTGGATCTGGCGAATCTCGGCTGCATTCAAAACGCAGTGTTGGAATCGGTGGGCACATTAGTTCCGAAGATGCCGAGGGCGGTACGGATCCGTACTCGACGGGAATGCAGCGCGAACTCGCCGAAGAAATCAGACTCGAAAGTAACTATAGCGAGAAACGCGAAGGACTGATTTACGATCCGTCCAATGATGTTGGCAAAGTCCATTTGGGCGTTGTGCATCGATTTGTTCTGGAGTCGCCCAGCGTGGAAAGCAACGAAGACGACTTGGCAGAAGGAGCCTTTGTTAGCGTCGACGAACTGAAGGCCGACATGGATCGATTGGAAACATGGAGCCAGCTCGCTATCCAAGCTCTTTATCCGTAATCGTTTTCTCGAAAGCCAGTTACATCGATGATTTATTTGGACAACCACGCCACAACGGTTTGCGATCAACGCGTTGTCGATGCAATGCTGCCGTGGTTCAGCGAACACTTTGGCAATCCGCACAGTTCGGCTCATGAGATCGGTCGTCGAGCCGGCGATGTGATCGAACGCTCGGTTGCGCAAATCGCATCCCTGCTGAATGTTGCCGCCGAGTCAGTTTTGATTACAAGCGGTGCAACGGAAAGCAATAACTTGGCAATCAGAGGCGTCTGCTTGCACCCCAGGCAAAAGCGACGTCACATCGTTACCGTCACAACGGAGCACCCCGCCGTACTGGATGTTTGTGCGGATCTGCAAACCGAAGGCTTTTCTGTAACCCACGTTTCGGTGGATGATTCGGGGCCCAAAGCGGGTGTCGTTGATTTGCAACAACTAGCCGAAGCTGTCACCGAAGATACCGCGTTGGTATCAGTCATGTGGGCGAATAACGAGATCGGTGCGATTGCCCCGATGAAACAGATTGCCGACATTTGTCATGAAAAGGGCGCGTTGCTACACAGTGATGCGACTCAGGCCGTTGGGCGTTTGCCCGTCGATGTCAAAGCAGTGGACATTGACCTGCTAAGTTCCACGGCTCACAAAATGTATGGCCCCAAAGGCGTTGGAATTTTGACCGTTGGTAACGGCAATCGCCGTGTTCGGCTGAAACCGCAGATCATTGGCGGTGGGCAGCAGAGCAATTTGCGAAGTGGAACAGTCAGCCCACCCAATGTTGTCGGCTATGCAACTGCACTTCAGTTGGCAGTCGACGAAATGGAATCTTCGACCCAGTCCGCTGTTGCTTTGCGGCAACACCTTTTGAATGGACTATCCAGCGAAATAGATGGCTTGCAAATCAATGGGCCCGCGCTGGAAAGTACCGATCGTTTGCCCGGGAATTTGAATTTAGTTCTACCTGGCGTCGAGGGAGCGGCTTGGATCACGGCAACGCCACAAGTCGCCTTCAGTAGTGGAAGCGCTTGTAGCAGCACGGAACCCAAACCGAGCCATGTGTTGACCGCGATTGGCCGAGACGAATCACAAGCTCGGCGTAGCGTTCGGTTCGGGATCGGAAAATTCACTTCGAAAGAAAATGTTGACCAAGCAGTGCAAGCATTGACCGCGTCTTACAAATTGGTAGTCAACTTGTAGTCAATCCGCTGACGAACGGGGGCTCATTGACTTTGATAGCTTTCTTTGATGTGCCCAAATACAACCTTATTTGGTAATCGCATCGTGTGATGTTACGAATCACCCTTTACCTTCCAGCACAGTCGACGTTAGATTCACAGTGAAACTCACGGGGTCCGCGGTATCAACGACGATACTTTCCCGATCAAAATCATCATTCAAGGACTGGAGCGATGGGCGGAGTTCCCTTGCTATTAATGTTGGCGTCGGTCATCACGTATGGATGGCAGCCGAACAAAGACGACAGTGGCGTTGAATATATTATTCAAGTGTCACCGGATCAGTTGGACCAATTTCGAAACGGTGAAATCAGTAGCACGATTGCGCCAGAGATCCGCGGCCAGGTATCCAAGATCATTGTTCGTGTTGGAACCGATCCACTACCAAAGATCACACCGCCTCGGGTTGCAACAGTGGGCAGGGATTCAATCCTTGTATCCAATCCAGACCTGGATCCGATCCCGGTTCCCAGTATTGTTGATCAAAAATCCGTTGTGATGAAACCAGATCCAAACAACGCGGCTGCTGGACCAGGATTCGCATTGCCACCGGCGGGACAACAGCCTGGTGCGACCGCAGCAGGACGTTTGCGTGGCATGGGTGCC
>CAYNNP010000174.1:12865-14148 GCA_964398215.1 uncultured Pirellulaceae bacterium
GCCGGGGCTGCTCAAGGTGCTGGACAAGCTGCAAGGAACTTGGTGAATAACCCAAAGCGTGACAATCATTGGCAAACAGGTCCTGGCCAACTAAAGAATAACCAGCAGACTACGCCACAACTGGTGGGGCCGCCGGACTTGAGATCCCAGTTTCAAGCAAATCAAATGGCGACGAATAATTCGAATCGCAATAGTGCAACCGGTAGTTCGAATCGAACACGAACAAATCAGCTCCAAGTACCTGGCCAAAACGGTAATTTCGCGAAGCTTCCCAATGGTGTTCAGTTTCCTAACACAGATCCACCATCCACGTTTCTTGCTTCGCAGACAAAACAGGCGGCCAATACTAACAGCCAAGACCTGCAATATCAGCAAAAGCTCAAGGCCTACCAACAAGAACAGTACCAAAAGCAGTTGGCGGCTCAGGCGCAACAGCAACAATTGGCAGCTCAGCAACCACAACAACAGATGACTGTCCAGCAACAAATGTTGGCCCTTCAACAGCAGCAACGAAATGGTCAGCAGGTACGGGCTCCGCAATCAAGTTTTCTGCAAAATCAACAACCACTTGGTCAGCCGAATTTGACCAATTTTACATCCTTGCCAACTGCGGCAAGTCTGGGGACTCCTCAGCCAAATAATCCGATGCTGGCCCAGTCCAATATGGCACAGGGTGCCGCAAATACACGGACAGACGTCGATCCACGGCTTAGCAAAAAAGATGCGGACGGCCTGCCTTATGGCGCTTGGTCGTATGATGGATGGGGCAACCCGATTGATCGACAAGGGCGAGTTCTTGACATGTTTGGTCGCCCGGTGGACCCTCATCGCGCTCACGAGTTGACCGTTGGTCGTAGCGAAAAGGAACAGCGTGAGCAGCGAGAGAAAGCACAGTTCGCAGCGGCAAATCATGGCGGTCGAGTAGCCTCCAACAATGCACGGTACGGAATCGATAACCGCATGGGTGCTCCGGTTCAAGGCGTTGGGTCGCCAAGTGATCAAGCCAACGGACGACGATTCAATCGTGACCAACTTGGTGCAGAGTCCGGAATGGGTCCCGAAAAGGAAACAGATTCCCACAAATGGAGCGGAGCAATCTACAGTTGGTTGCTGTTCGCGTCGATTGTTGCGAACGTCTACCTTGTGCTTTGGTTTTGGAGAACCCAGAACCGCTATCGCAATCTGCTTGTTTCCAAACGTACTGCCATCGCAGAAAACTACGCGTAACGGAATCGTCTAAGGTTTTGTTGGTTGTTTGCGTGACATATTTTTCTGAGCCGCTG
>CAYNNP010000175.1:0-14105 GCA_964398215.1 uncultured Pirellulaceae bacterium
TTCATGCGTGAAAATAAATCTTGAGTCACTGCAAGAAATTTTGCTGATCGCGAATAGCGTTTTCTCCAGCAAAAATTGCAATTTCTATGGAACCTTGCGCAGCTGAGAGCGTTTTGACGCGACTGCGAAAGATTTTCGCATAACGCCCCCGCGAATAGGTAGTTGTAGGCACGCGTTCCGCGCTGGCCATTGAACCCTGCGATGTATACAGGTGTTCAGCAACCGCTCTCCCATCAAGCAGACTCCGCCATGTTGAATCGAAAGTCTTCAGCTACTCTTTATCGTCGTCGAGCCAAAAAACTGCAGCACAAGACAAGCCGTCAAAGGCTGGCTGAGCAACTTGAGCAACGGCAGCTCCTGGCGGCAGACTCGCCGATGCTGGATCCTGTCGACTTGACCAATTTGGATCAAGATCAGATTCTTGCTTCGCTGAACGGATTGGATCAGGCGGCGGACCGATTATCGGTTAACGCGCTATTGAATCGATCCATTCCTACGACGGGAATTTCGCTGAACGATTTGCTGGACTCGCCAAGCGAGCAGCGCGATTGGGGCGACTTGCTGCGCTTTGAAGAAACGGCGGCCAACTACTTTGCCGAGTTTGACCCTGCCAGCCCGTTGTACGACGAAGCAAACCTGGGGCTGAATCCTGACTCCGACGGATTGGTCAGCGCGATCGCGTCTCAAATCAACGTCTTGAGCTCGGCTGGTTTTGTCAACGCTGACGCATTTTCGTTTGTGGGAGGACGAGATGCGGCGACGGGTGACATTCGATTTGATTTGGCGATCGATGCGGAAAAGACTGAAACAATCACACCCGACTTGGACGCGCTTGGCAGCCAATGGACCGACTTGGGCGTGGTGTTTGATCCAGGCGCAACGGTGGATCTTCACTCGACCGCTGACATTTACCTCACGTTTGGGATCGGCCTGGATCAGCCTTTCTCGCTTGAGCAATTTGACATAGCGACCAGCGTCGATGAGACCGGAACGTTGGCTTATTCGCTGGGCGGTGATGCGATCGATGGTGACATCACCACGGGTACAGGCAATTTTAGGGCTGACGCGGGCGCTAACATCACGCTGGCGGGTGGTGGCTCGTTGGACCAGCAATTGCAAATTGCTTCGGCGACCACGACCGATGGATTGAACATTAATTTGGGGTTCAATGACGTTGTTTACAGCGGAACCAATCGAACGTTCATAGACTCCGATCTGCTGGATGTGACCCCGGCAACCCCTGGTGGCAATGCGGTCGCGGTTGCACTGAACGCGTCGGGCCAATCATTGATCGATGCTTTGGAGGGAATCGCGGATTGGATCGACGATGCGGTTGCCGACGAAGACAATACGAACTTGCAAACCGTTGTGCCGTTGGCGAACCGGACGCTTGCGGATCTGTTGACCACGCCCACCCAAAGTGTTGACTTCAATGGTACAAGTGAAGTCACCATTGCGGCGCTTCCTGACGTAGCGAATCAGTACACTGCAACACTGGTCGGTGTGAGCGAAGCGGCTAGCATCGGAATCAAGTCTGGCGACACGGTTCGATTTTTGGCGACGACGGGTGACCGATTCCCTGCAACGATCAGCAGGGTCGAAGGCAACGTGGTGACGTTTGGCTATGACGAAGATCGTGGCGATGAACCAGACACCGCGACGACCAGTGTGACTTTCCAAATCGGTACCAGCCTTGGCGGTTCACTGCGATCGACGTTGGAACGTTATCACGAAACCCAAGATACTCCATCGATTGCGATGGTGCTGAGCGATCTGTCTGTCTTGCTGGGCACTCCGACGCTTTCCACAAGCGGATCGACGCTTTCACTGACCCCTGTGATCACTCCGGAAGCCATCCAGATCTCGACGCGGCTGGACTTTGGCGAACAAATCGAAGGCCTTGAGTTCGACGATTCGGCGGACTTTGAGATTTCAGCGACGCCAATGTTCACGTTGCCACTGGAAATCGATCTTAGCGATGGCAGTTTGCAGATTGGCAGCGGCGCGGATGTTCGTGTTGCCTTGTCGGCTGAGGTTGATGATCCCGTTTTCACAGGTGCTGCCGGATTCCTGAATGCGGTTTTGAACGAGCAGACTGCGTCTAGCGTTGGCATCAAACTGGACGCCAATTTGGACTTTGATATTGCTGGCGGAACCCAAGCAGTTAGCGATTTGCAGAATTCAGATTTGGTCGTTTCGGTCGATGCTGGATCGGCGGTCGACATTCCTGGTTTGACGATCACGCCTAGCGGGCTAGCCGGAACTAGCGGCAACGTGACGGTCGCCACCAGTGGTCCTGTTGGGTTCACCGATTTTGCGGGACTGGCAGGGGCATACGGCGCGTCGGGGATCGTGGTCAACGAAGCCACTCCGTTGGAAAGGTTTGAAGGACTGACACCGTCGGACGTTGTTGCGACGTTTGTCCGTCTTGGTGGCGCCATCGAGTCCATTTCGGATAATTTGGATGTGCCCGGTGGCATTCCATTTGTCGAGGACGCTATCACGACCGTCACCGACTTTACGCGCCAAGCAAGCCAGGTCGCAAGCATTCTGTTTGACAACGCGATCATCGTTGGCGAGGACGAAATCACTGCGACGACGGGACAGTTGGAATCGGACGCGACATTTGTCGTTCGTATCGAAGACGCCGATGCTGTGTTCGTGACGGTGACCGCTGACAGCACCGCCGACAACGCAACAATCGATGATTTGTACATCGACATCAACGCGGCGCTTGCGGACGCGGGCCTGGGTGAAGATCTGATCGCCGAGCGGTTGAGTGGCGACGATGCCAACAGACTTTCGATTCGTACGATCGATCCATCTCGTGGCACTACGATCGATATCACGACTCTGCAAGTCACTGGCATTTCGTTTGCGCCCAGCAGTGGCCGGGTTGGCGAAGAAGTGAATTTGCGGATCGCGGTCAACACAGAAAATATTGACGAAGAAGTCTCGGTGGACATTGCGCTACCGATCGATGTGACACAGGGCAATACATCACTGAGCGATTTGGTCCGCGACTTGAACGCTGCGATGGAGGTGAATGTTGATGACGACACGCTACTGAGCGATCTGTTCGTTGCCCTGGTCGAAGGCGAAAATATTCGCATCGCGGCGGTCGACAGCACGGCGACTTCGATTTCGATCAGCGGTGGGGAAAACCTTGGTTTCGGTACCGACCAAACCGCTGACGACAATCCTGCTGCCAGCGTATTGGGACTGGGAGTTTCCACTGGCGCGCTTGCGGAATTGCGCATCGACACGATTGGCGACATGATCGATGTGTTGAATGAAATCATGCCGACAGCGACCACATTGGCGTACGATGCTGCCAACGATCGTGTGACTTTCAATCTCAACTTGGAAGAAACATTTAGTGAAACCATCGATTTGAACTTTGCCAGAGCCATCGACTTGGGCTTTGGCGACTTGAACTTGGCAGGCGGCGCTGACGCAATCTTTGAAGTCACAGCCGGCATCGACTTGGCGGTTGGCCTTGACCTGACACGTGCTGGTTCGGGCCAATCGGTCAGTGGAACAACGCTGCTGTCGTCACTGGGCGATAGCGGTGTTTCTTTGAAAGTCGGTGTGACTTCAACAAACGTTGCCGATCCTACCGTTGACACACTGCAAGTTGAAATCAAACGATTTGGCCAAGCTGCCAGTACGGTCGATATCCAGTTGGACGCTGATGACTTTAGCGACAACGACACCTTCGCCAGCGGTTCGGGCAATGCTGCGGCAGCCGACTTGGCCTTTGATATTCGCGATCAATTTGCTGCGCAAGGTATCGCTGTGCGCGCGGAAGCACTTGACGATGACAGACTGGTTTTGATCTCAGATGATCCTGAAATCAACAGCATCACTGTCACACAAGCCGCGTTTGGCTTTGAAGTGGGCGACAGCGGCGACCAGTACGACTTGCTGATCACGCTTGGCGATGGAACCACCGTTGACGTCAACCTGGACGGCTCGGAAGACTTGGATGATGTCAAAGATGCAATCGAAGCAGCTGGCCCCACATTGTCGGTGGAATTCGTTGGCGATCAAATTCACATCACCGATTCCAGCACAATCGTTGAGGACAATCGGCTAACCATCGCCGCCGGATCCGATTCCTTTGGCACCAGTCCGGCCGGCGCGGTGCTGGGGATTTTGTCGCGAGCCGCAGATGAAGACGATGAAACCACGGTGGGATTTAATGAGGACAGAACCGTTGTCGGGGAACACCTGAGGCTCGGTGACATCCTGGACCAATTCTTCATTGATACGTCGGCAACCAGCGTCTTTGCAAACGCGACTATCGACGCCTCAGAGATCGACCTGAACGCGTCATTGGGTTTGTTGGAACTTGGTGTTGATGGTGGTTTCTTTGGCGATGTGGCGCTGCACGGTGATGGCGTTAGCGACGCTAATGCGTTTTCAATCGCCGCGGGGATCAGTTTGCCAGACAACGGCGATGGTGACGGCTTCTTGCGTTTGAGCGATTTTGGTGGTCAAGATTTAAGTGACGCGCTGGCGGCGGTTGTCCCCACGTTCAGCTACGGCGGTAGCGCGACATTCCCAATCGCGATTCCGCTGACAGGCGATTCGCAAGAAGTTTCTTTTGAGTTACAAAACGATGGACTTCGGCCAACGTTCAACGTTTCCGCCCAGAGCATCTTGGATCTGAGAGACAAAGTTGCGGACTTCCGTAACCTGTCGCTGTCAGACATTGCCGGCTTGCTTCACCAAGTTGTCGACCTGCTGCGAGACAGTGATATCGATGGCTTGAATGATTCGATTCCTGTGATCAACAGGACACCGAATGAACTGCTGGGCTTTACCGATGGTTTGCTTGCCGCAGCGAACAGATTGCTGGAAGGCCCCGATGCGAGCACCCTGCAAGACATTCGTAATCAACTGGCTGGCCAAATCAGTTTTGTAACTGGATCGCCTGGGCAGATTGCCAGTTTGAATGCCGCGTTGGACCGAGTCACCGCAGCGATCAATCCAGTTCATGCCTACGAACTGGAAATCAATCACGATGGAGGGACCGTGCGTACCGAGATGATATTCAGCACCGCGACGGCGCTGGATATCGAAGCGATGATCAACGAGGCGATTGGCCTAGGCGACGTGGTTGATGTTGCCGGTAGAACGGGCAGTCCATTCACATTGACTTTCGATAGTTCGCTTGGGGACGTTTCGTTGGACGCGAGCAGTGCGTCTGGCCTGACCACGCAATTCGAGACAACGACCGAGGGTGTGTTGGATACCGAATCGGCTGTGATCGAACTGGAATTTGTCGAATCCAGCGGTTTGGTGGCAAGTTTGTCCAGCCTGCAATCGGTTGTCAGCGATTTGGAAGCTGCTGGTATCGAAATAGATGCTATCCAAGGATTGGTCAGCGAATTGACTGGCGGTGTTGTATCGACGGAGAACCTGGGCGACTTCTTAAGCGAACTGATCTCCGAAGAACTTGGATTGCCGGTCACTGTTGGTGTTGATTTCATCGATGCCGATAGCGCGACTGACGGTTTCCAAGCGACATTGAAACTGGAGCTTGGCATCGAAGCGCCTACGGAACCGATCACAACAGGTTTTGATTTGGCACTGGGCGACTTTGGACCTGTCACGCTGGCGGCGGGCGGCGACGTGGAAGTCGACTTTGGCGGCAGTATCGATTTGGATGTTGGTTTCAACTTTGCAAATTTGACGCCGTATATTTTTGACAGCACACAATTCAGTCTGACCGCTGGAATCAATGCGGGTGTGAACGCGACGGCGACGATCGGCGGCTTTGAAGCTGGCCTGTCGGGTGCGGCGGTACTGCACAATGGTGATGGCGTTAGTCCGGCCAGCATTAGTGTTTCGGTGGACCAGAATTTGGCTCCAACGGACAGCAACACGATCGGCGGGATACCCATCGCCCAGTTTTTCAGCGCGGGCCTAGGCAATGCGCTGGACTTTGCGCTTGCTGGTGAAGTCGATGTGGATTTTGATGCTGACTTACCTAGCGTTGGAGACGTCGAAGATGCGATCCAGCTGTTGGACTTTGACCCATTTGGTAGCGGCACGCCGACGATTGATTTTTCCAATCTAACCACAGGCGTCAACGAATATCTTGCCGGTTTGACTGACCTAAGTGGCGCAAGTTTGGATCAACTGATTGACGGCACGCGGGCAGTTTTGACCACGATCGAATCCGGACTGACCAGTGATCTACTTTCAAGCATTCCGTTGGTAGGGGACGGTATTGATTTGGGTGCCAGCTTCGTTGGCGAACTCCAATCACTGGTCGATGATTTTGAAATCCTGATCAATGAATCCGAGGATAGCATTGACGCGTTGGTAGACGATTTAAAAACGGTGATCTACGACGCACTGGGACCTCTTGGCGCGAATATCTTGCAGCTAGACCCGTTGTTCGACGATGACGAAAGCGTCGATGACGCAAACGAAGTTGCCGACTTCCGCGACGTCGCGATTTCGCTGAGCGATCTGTCCTCGACACCGCCTGCGGAAGTTGAACTCAGCATCAGCTTGGACTTGGCTGGTCGTGATGTGATCGATGCTGATTTTGATCTTGGCTTGGATGCGGTGGCGTTTGAGTTCGAGACAGCTGGCGGTGTCGAACTGGTCTTTGACTATGAATTCAATCTCGGTTTTGGAATCAACCTGCGTGATGGATTCTTCTTTGAACTGAATCAGAACACAAACTTTGATGAAGACGGTTTTGACGATGGAACTGCAGGTACACCTGAAATTGAACTGGGCGCCGAAGTTCGCTTGAAGCCAGGCACAACGCTCAGTGGCGAATTGTTCTTTTTGCGACTGAACGCAGCCAGCAATCCAATCGAAGACTACAATGCCAACGGAGTGATCGACTCGGGGCTGAACGAAGCCGCTGACGGAATCGATTACAACCGCGACGGCGACATGAACGACGTGCTGGATGAACCCGCAGGTGGTTTGGACGATGGACGATTGTCAAAGGGCACGGGATTGCGCGGCGACATCTTCATCGATATCAACGATCCTACAGGTGACGATGGCAGGCTATCCTTGGGTGATTTGCGCGGTGGCAGTTCGTTGCTGTCTGCTGGTGTTCGCGCCGAAGCGTTCGTTGATCTTGGGCTGTCAGCGGATACGACCGCCGGTAGCGCGCTACCAAAACTATCGACGGACCTGACCGTTGATTGGGGTGTTAGTTACAGTACCCATGTTCCCGATGGTGAAATCCAATCGGTTGGCTTTGTCAGTGGCACACCCGAAGTTGCCTTCCACGATGTTTCTTTGGATCTGGGCAGCTTCTTTGAATCGATCGCTGGCCCCGCGTTCAGCGCCTTTAGTGAATACATTGAACCCGCGAGACCAGTGATCGATTTCTTGCGCGCGGAAGTCCCTGGGTTCAGCGATATTTCCACGGCGACGGGCGGACCAAGAATCACTTTCCTTGACTTAGGCGCGTACGCTGCGGGACTTGGTAGTCAAGTCGAACAGGCAAGGAGGGTTTTGGACACGCTGGACGGAATCTTGAGTGCGGTTGACGATATCCAAAGTTTTGCAGGCGCGGACGGCTTCATCATCAACTTTGGCGACTTTGTGGTGACAGGCGGTACATCGAATGAAGTTACTGGCGAGAGTCTGGGTACCAATGCCGCCAGCGGCAGCGAAGTTGCCCTGGCACAACAAGCAAAAGCAGGCACGATCACGGTCAGGGTGGATGGGGTTGCCCTTGGTAGCCAAGATTACAGAGTCATCCATGGTCCGACGACTGAGATTCGATTCTTAAGAGCGCAAACGGGAGTGCTGACTGCCGACTACGAATTCACAACTGGCAAGATTGACGTCACCGACGAAGACACGCAAGTCAGTGTCGCTGGCGGCCAAACCTCATCGACGCTGGGTTCTAATTCCAATGGAACAATCGATCCAGACGTGTTTACGCAGATCGACAACTCTAACAACACGACGCCCGGGGCGAACAGTTCCGGCACAAAGTCGAGGCTGAACAGGTTGGGTCGATCGGCGCTTAGCGGTGGGCACGGGCTAAGCATTCCACTGTTGGCGGACCCAAGCAACGCCTTCAAATTGCTAACCGGCGAAACGGTTGAACTGTTGGAATGGGATATCCCAACTTTAAATTTGGACCTGCCATTCTCTGCACGCTTTGGCCCGTTGGTGCCACCGTTCCCAATCTACGCCAGAATTGGCGGCAACATCGGCGCGACACTCGATTTCTCGCTGGGCTTTGACACACGTGGGATCACTCAGACCGGCAACTTCTTGGACGGCTTGTACTTTGGTGACCTATCGGAAGGATCAACTGGCGACGACATCGACGAAGTTGAATTCCGTTTGGGTGTGGATGTGGGTGTTGGCATCGACATCGGAATTGCCAGTGCGTACATCACCGGCGGTGTTCAAGGTAACATCGGTTTCAACTGGAACGACATCGATGGCGATGGCAAGTTGTACTTTGATGAACTTGCGGCGCTGGCCACACTGCCAAACGACATCGACGTTCCGGGCGCTTGTGTGTTTGATGCGCATGGTGGGCTGAACGCAGTCGTTGGGATTGATTGGACTGCGGGAGTTTCGATCTTTTCCGTAAGTGGCTATATCCCAATTATCAACGAGAACATCTTCAGCTTTGAATACTCTTGCAATGTCGATCTAGATACCGCCACATTGATTCAGGGCGATCCGAACTTTGATGACGGCACACTGGTTCTGAACGCTGGTCCTCGCGCGGGGCTTCGTGATCCTGGAAACAGCGTCGATGATGACGAGGTCTATACGATTCGACAGATCACGGTCGATGGAATCGACACGATTGAAGTCGAATACGATTTCAACTTTACTGCCGGTACGACGATCCAACTCAGACGCCACTATCCTGCTAGTCAAGTCGAACGGATTCATTTCGATGGCGGCGCCGGCGATGACATGATCACCATTGAGTCAAGCGTCATGAAGCCCGTCACGCTGATCGGTGGTGATGGCAATGACACTTTGATTGGTGGTAACACGGAAACCACGTTTGTTGGTGGTCGTGGTGACGACACGATCAGAGGCGGTACCGCCAACGACGTGTACCTGTTCGAGGACAATTGGGGCAACGATACGATTAGTGACGCTGACGGCAGTCGGGACAGGTTTGACTTTAGTGGCGCGACAGATGACCTGACAGTCACATTGGGCAGCATTCAGGTCTCAGGAACTGGCGGCAGTGTTACAAGTCCTACCGGTGGTTTCGTCGAAGGCATCGAGTCGATGGTGGCGGGATCAGGTAACGACGAATTGATCTTGGGTGATGCTGCTGACGCGACTCGTGTATGGACGATTGATGGCGCGTTCGGGCGCGGAAATATCGACAACGAATTCTTCTTTGAGCGTTTTGAAAATCTAACCGGCGGCAACCAAGCGGATGTGTTTGTGTTCGCCGGCGGCAGCATTGATGGAACCACCGACGGTGGGGGCGGCGATGATACGCTGGACTACACGGTTGCCTCGGGAGACATCGAAGTCAACCGGCAAACCAGAACCGGTAACTTCATTGGCGAGTACGAGAATATTGAAGCAGTCAAAGGCAATGCGTCGGGCAACAACACGTTGGTTGGTGCAGATGCCGATGCTAATTGGAACGTCACAGGTCAAAACACTGGCGACATTGACGGCTTTGACTTTGAAAACTTCCAAAATCTGACTGGTGGTGATTCGAATGATGTCTTCACCGTCAGCGCGTCCGGCAGCATCACTGGCAAGCTGCGCGGGACGACGACGATCGGTCATGTTGATGATGACAAACTTGATCTCGCAGCAAAAAATGAAAGCCTGGATGTCGACATTCAAAGCACCAATGCTGGAATCGTATCGGGTGGTGCCAGTGTTGACTTTGGCAGTATCGAGAACTTGGTTGGTGGTTCGGCAAGTGATCAATTTGTGTTGCAACCACTGACGGGATTGAACGGCACAATCGACGGCGGCGTGGGCGCGGAAGATCACTTGGATTTTGAAGCATGGAGTTCATCTGTCAACGTTACCCTTGATGGTGCTGTCAACGCCGGTGAATCGTATGGTGGTTTCGTCACTGGTGTTGAACGCTTGACTGGTGGTTCAGCTAACGACGTGTTGACTGGCAACGATTCTGCTAACCGGATCATTGGGCTTGGCGGAAGCGATACGATCAACGGATTGACTGGCGACAACGTCTTGATTGGCGACTTCGCAGTCTTTGCCAGCGGATCGATCGTGACAGACGCAAGGCTCAATGACGGCGACGATGTGATTTCAGCTGCGGGCGGAAACAACATCGCTCTCCCCGGTTTTGGAAACGACCGTGTTGAAATCACCGGCAGCGGTGACAACTTCGTTGCTGGTGACGGCGCCAGGATTTCATTCGCGGGCAACCAAATAGAAAACCTTCAAAGCATTGGTAGTGTGAATGGTGGCGACGATACGATCATCACCGGTTCTGGTAACGATGTGATCATCGCGGGCAACGGCGCCGACCAAATCAACGTCGGTGACGGTGGCAACGTGGTTTTAGGTGATCGCGGCGTAGTGGAGTTGGTCAACGGCATTCCAACCACCGCGACCAGTGAAATCTCAGTCAACGCAGGCGATGATTCAATCATCGCTGGTACCGGGTTCGATGGCATCATTGGTGGCGGCGGCAACGATAATGCTTCGCAGATTGATGGCTTGATCACTATCGAAGGTATCGATGCCGGTGATGGGGACAACTATGTCTTGGGTGACGACGGCGTGATCGGATTTGCAAGCGGCTTGCCCGCTAGTGCGTTGCTAACACCATCGCCGCAGGATGGAAACGACATCATCACAACCGGCGCTGGCCGCGACTTTGTCTATACCGGTAACGGGGACAACAACCGAGTCGCATCAGGTGATGGACATGACGACGTGATCGGCGGGAGTGGGAGCGATGACATCGACGGCCAAGGAGGCAACGACTGGATCGTTGGCTTGTTGGGTGACGACATCATCGACGGGGGCGCCGGTCACGACGTTGCGTTCGGTGGCGTCGCGCTAGGAACGCGTGCCGATTACTACTTGAGTGATCTGAGTGATTTGGACCCAACCAAGTTCGAGCAGCCCGCGGAAGTACTCGCGGTTCAAGACGCTTATTCTACCGACACCGATATTACTGAATTCGGTCGGCCTGATGATCCCAACAGCGGTAACGGTGGCTATGTAAGTCCGCTGGACATTGTGCCAATCATTGTTGCTGGTGTTTCGATCGATGGTGTCGTAGCGGACGGTCGTGACAGGCTAGCTGGCGGCGATGACAACGACATTCTGTTCGGCGGTGTGGATGCTGATGAACTTCGTGGTGGCAGTGGTATCGATTACCTGGATGCTGGAGCCGGATTGGATTTGGTCGTCAATGGTGACGAAGGCGATGACGTGATTCGCGGTGGTGCTGGCGGCGACGTGCTAAGCGGCGGTTCTGGAATTGACCAAGTCATTGGTGATGGTGGCGACGACATACTGCGAGGTGATGCTGGGGATGGCTCCAGCCAAGCTGGGCAACGTTTGTTTGGTGGACTAGGCCGCGACACGCTATTTGCGTTTTCGGATACCACCAACGTAAGCAACGCGGCGGGTGATCAGTTGTTCGGCGATGCTGGCGGTGACTTCTTGCACGGAAACGTGCGAGTGGAACTGTTTGTCGGTGGCAGCGGTAACGACTTCATCACTGGCGATGAATTTGCAGGGCCCAACTATGAAGAACGTACCGACGCAGACGTCACGGGTGCAAACGATGTGCTACTAGGTGGCAGCGGCGAAGATCAGTTGTTCGGTGGCGGTGGCGATGACGAAATCTGGGGTGGCAGCGGAACGGACTATATCGTCGGCCAACAGGGAAGCGATCTTCAATATGGCGGTAGCGGTATCGACTTGTTCGTCTTGCCAACATCACTGGGATCGGACAATCACATCGACCCAGGCACCGATACGATCGACGGTCACTTTGGCAACAGCGTTGCAGGTGATGTTCCCGACGACAACGCGACAGACATTCTTGCCATTGATGGCACGACCGCTGACGACCAGATTTTGATCGGTGCACAAGCTGGCGGCCAAGCCGCTGTTAGCTACAACGGCAACATCGTCCCGGTGAACCTGCTGGTTGACGGTAATATCGTTGTCGAACAATTTCGCGTGGCTGGTTTAACCGGCGACGACACGATTGGGTTCTACACCGACGATGTCGTGGCCAGTGGAGCCTTGGCTGAATCGCTCACCGCAGCGGAGATTTCTGATCTAGAAGATGACTTGGTCCCGTTGGATCTATCCGTATTGAGTGGACGATCACGCGATTGGGTCGGTGTGTTTGATGGCAACAGTGGCGACGACACACTCGTTGGCAGTGACGGCCGGGATCGATTGGACGGCGGCGTTGGCAGTGACATACTTTATGGCTTCACTGGCGACGATCGCTTGTGGGGCGATGCCGGTGGTGGGACCGCTAGTGACAACGACACACTGTACGCTGGCCAGGGGAACGACGATTTAGTTGGTGGCCAAGGCACGAACAGTTTGTATGCATGGAGTTACGATCCAGGTCTGGGCCTCGCGCCAACCGCAGACCTTACAGACGACCCAACGATCCAGCAAGGTTTTGGTGTGTTCGTTGACGCAACGGGTGGCTTCCAGAACAACGATGGCGACCTGAATGATGACGGGATTTTGGATCTTGATGCTGATGTGACCGTTGGTCCGGTGCGGAGCCCGTACATCCAGGAAATCACTGGTTTGAACCGGTTACTGGGCGGCAACAATGACGACCTGTTATTCGGTGGAACGACCGTCGACTTTTTGTACGGCAACGGAGGCAACGATACGCTCCATCGCGCTGATGGTACGACGTTTGAGTCAGCCGATGGCGGGGTCGCGGGCGATGAATGGATAGAGTACGCCAGGGAATCTGATCAAGTCTGGTATATCGGTGGTAGTAACGCAGATGACAGGATTGATGTCAATTACGTCACCGAACCAGGCTTGCTGACCGATCACCACTTGGTCACACGGCTGACCAATAACAATGGCAACTTTAGTTTTGCGGCACAGGTCCGATTGGACTATTCAGCGACCGATGCGGACGGCAATGCGATTTGGACTGTGCAGGATCTAGAGTTCAGATTGGATGCACTCTTGTCGGCGTCGGGTGCTGAATCACGGCGTGAGGCGTTGTCTGATATCGCCGAGGCTGCACTTGAAGTGACCGCGTCTGAATTGATCGCTGGTTTGTTACCGCCCGAAGGCGATTTCTTGGTGATCATTGTCGACGCTTTGGATGGAAACGACCAAGTCACCGTTGGACCAACGGTTCAAAGAACGGTCTGGGTTGATGGCGGTGCGGGCGACGACGTGATTGAAATTCAAACTGGCAACGCAATTTTAGTCGACCGAGCAGAAAGCTCTCCTGGGTTGTCAGGCAGAACCAGTCGCAACGACATTCCAACTCAAGCGTTTGGGTTATTAGCTCCGAATTCCGAAGGTGTGAATACGACTTTCGATGATCGGGAGATAGACGAGGTTGTCACGTTCACGGCACTGTCGATTGATAACCCTGACGACACAGATTGGTATCGATTCTCGCTATCAGGTACTGGTGATGCACTGGGTTCAATCACCACTGCGAGCGGATCGCCTATCGACAACTTAGAACTGAGGATTTTTGATGCTGCGGACATTGATTCCGAAACTGGTTCGCTGCAGAACGCGACCCCAATCTTGATCAGCAGCATCAGCCCTGCGAACTCGCAAGTCAGTGAAATTAACGACCTAAGCGCGCTGGATGCCAGCACAGACTATCTGCTGGAAGTAACCAGTAATACGGTCCCCACGCTATACGACTTGCGGATAAATCTGACTGGTGTCGACATTGATACGCTAGACGACCCGCTAGAAATCAATATGTCGCTGCGTGAGGATACCAATCGTCGCGATGTGATTTTTGGCGGTACCGGCGACGATATCCTTCGCGGTGGTGCGGGTGAAGATTGGATCTTTGGTAACGAAGGTAACGATGTGATCACTGGTGGAAACGACCGTCAGGCAAGCGACTTGTTGTTTGGTGGTCCTGG
>CAYNNP010000176.1:0-14026 GCA_964398215.1 uncultured Pirellulaceae bacterium
CGTTTCGGTCGGGCTGCGTCGCTCGGAGATCGACGGCCACTTTGAATGTGTCCCGGCCTATGCTAGGAATTCGCGCGTGAGTTCGGTCTGACATAACCACGAAGCACTCGAAAGGGCGAGCACGTAACCAGATCGCGATTAGTTCTCGCCTAAAGGCAGGGGCGTCGACGTTACGCGACGTCGGACGATGGGTCGGCTAGGCCTAGCGATTCATCGATCTCGCTGGCTATGACTGGCGGTGTGTAATCGGCTGGCCGAATTGAGACCGCGGATCGACGTACAGGGCCCATCGCTCGACTGGGAATTCGGACGTGGAAAATCACAGACGCTTCGCCAAAATCCTTCGAAAGCACTTCACCGCTGGCGGCTAAGTATGCTTGCAGTCGACCATCAGTCAGCTCAACTTCGACCAACAGTTCCAAAAACTCTTGACTAAGGGCTTCACCGATCGCTTCCAACAGCAACCCGATTCCTTTCTGGCTCTTCGCACTGACTGGAATCGCGGCAGGATAACGATCAAGCACTCGGTTCAGCATCGCAGGCGAACGAATCGCGTCAAGTTTGTTCAATACTAGCAGCGTGTCCTTTTCTTCGATGCCCAGTTCTTCGAGCACTTTGAAGACAGCTGTGATTTGATCAAACACGTTCTCGTTGCTTGCGTCGGCGACATGAAGCAACAAATTGGCTTGACGCGTTTCTTCTAGTGTCGATTTGAAACTTGCGACCAAGGAGTGCGGCAAGTCTCGGATGAATCCAACCGTGTCACTTAGCAGGATCGTGCCCCAACCGCTCAGGTGACAGCGACGCGTCCGAGTATCCAAAGTCGCAAACAGCTTGTCCGCAGCTTCGACACCAGCGCCGGTCATGGCATTCATCAATGTGCTTTTGCCAGCGTTGGTATAGCCGACCAGCGAGACGGTTGGCGCATCGTTTCTTGCAGCAACTTGTTTCTCGCGGCGGTTTTCAACTTTGGTCAGTTCTTGTTTCAGATCATGGATCCGTTTTTGAGCCAACCGGCGGTCAACCTCCAACTGCTTTTCACCCGGACCGCGCATACCCACGCCCATTGCTTGACGCGAAAGGTGAGTCCACATGCGTTTGAGTCGCGGTAGAGAATACTCAAGCTGTGCCAATTCAACGGCTAGCCTTGATTCATGAGTTCTAGCGCCAGCTGCAAAGATATCGAGGATCAATTCGGTTCGGTCCAAGACCTTGGCACAAACCGCTTTCTCAAGATTGCGAATCTGCGCTGGAGAAAGGTCGTTGTCGAAAATCACCACATCGGCTTTGTGTTTTTCGACCTTCAGACGCAACTCTTCGACCTTACCTTTTCCAAGGTATGTTGAGTGGTCGATGTTATTCCGACGCTGAATGAGTTCGTCGACAACTTGAGTGCCTGCAGTTGTTGCCAAGCCGTATAACTCTTCCAATGGATCGGCTTCCACCTTTTGATCCGGAAGAATCAATCGAGCCAAAATACTGCATTCTGGCGAGTCATCTATGACTGTGTGTGGTTCTCGCACGTTTTAAAAAGTTACTCCTGATTACCGCGTTCCCAGATAAAGTATAGTTTGGACTTAGGAACGAGAATTCACTTGGGGTTTGCCAGCTGATAGTTTTAGCGTTTTGAGGGATTATGAAGGCAAAAGTTCGCGAAATTTTCTTGATTCATGATCCCTATCCTCGATTCAATAGCGCGGCCATGTAACGGATGCCGCAATATTCCTTGGAAAACCGTGCCACCAGAAATCTATCCAAGTTTCGGGAAACCGCCAGTTGAATCAGTCGGAAAATTCGGAGCGAATTGAACGTCCGCCAGTGTATCGCCATGTCGTTTCATCGATCGTCTGCGCAGGCCTGTTTGCCGTGGGCGTCTTTGCGTTGACTTGGCTTTGGAGTGGACGGGGGATCGCCGAGCGATGCGCGACGTCGATGGCAATGCCAATTGGGATCGTGTGGCTGATCATCTTTGCTGCGGTTTGCTGGTGCGCGTTCCAACGACGACGCATGGGTTTCTTGATTGTCATGGCAATTTGGATCTTGGTTAGCGTGTCGCACAATCGGTACTTTGCAGCCTGGATCTACCATTTCGTAGAATACCCTTTCGTCCAACTGGCAGAGGATCATCCTACACTTCGGACGGTCATCGTTTTGGGCGGCGGAGCCGGAGTCGATCCGGTTGGAGAACCACAACTTGGCGGCGACGGCCAACGCTTGGTTGATACAGCAAAGTACTGGCACGCTGGGCGGACGCATTCGATCATTTGTACCGGTTCAAATCCGCTGAATCGAGATCCTTGTGATATCGGCAAACGTCTGTTGACCACGATCGGCGTCGATCCGACAGTTATCTACAAAGTGCCTGGCAACAACACATCAGAAGAAATGAAGAGTGTCAAAGCATTTCTTGATTCGCCACCTGAGGGGTTCCCTGTGGATGGAAAAGTGGGCTTGGTTACCAGCGCCTACCACATGCCGCGGGCAATGCGTTTGGCGAAAGGCCAAGGATTGGATTTGTTACCGTTGCCTTGCGGTTTTCGTGTTAAAGGCGATGTGGAGTTTTCGCCCTGGTATTTAGTCCCCACCAGCGGAGCGGCATCAACGGTCGGCGCCGCAACCAAAGAACTGTTGGCTGCAATCATCGGCCGTTAAACAGCAAGCCTTGGCAAAATGGGGCTTCGGGGTATTTTGACTGGGGTCAGCGTTCCGAGCCATGGACGTTTCAGGCCAGCGGTGACTTCACAAATTAACGGGCATGAGATCGGATTGCCTTTGGATTGGTTTGCGTTTGGATGCCTTCAACGCCTATCATTGAACCAATCAACGCGCGATGTACTTGGTGAATCGGCAATCGGCAATCGGCAATCGCCATCGTCCATGCAGACATCGCTGCCAGAGAATGCCCTTCTTTGATGAATGAATTTATATGAATCTCACCAACGTTCGCCTACCGTTCTCGCGCAAATCATTGATCTACCTCGCTGTCGCCGTTGGGCTGCTGCAGGCGTACGATCCCCTGCGAGCTTTCGCTCAGTCAAACGAGCGGCCGAATATGATCGTGGTCATTGCGGATGACCTTGGCTATGGCGAAACAGGGATGATGGGCAGTCGCGATATTCAAACACCGCATATCGATTCGTTGGCCAAAGACGGAGTCCGCTGTACGTCTGCGTACGTCACCGCGTCGAACTGCAGTCCTTCGCGTGCCGCGATTTTTACGGGCCGCTATCAAGCCAGGTTTGGTTACGACATGAATCCAACCGGTGCGAGGAATCTGCTTCCACAAGCAGGATTGCCGACCAGTGCATCGACTTTCATCGAGCGGCTGGCTGATTCAGGATACGCAACAGGCTTGGTTGGTAAGTGGCATTTGGGCGGCACGAAAGAAAAGCACCCGCTGCGGCGCGGCTTCCAATCTTTCTATGGCTTTTTACATGAAGGTCATTTTTATGTGCCAGGCCCGCCCTACAAAGGTGTGATGACGATGCTTCGTGACAATACGTTGCCGAAAGGCGAGTTGATCACATCCAGCAATCTGATCCGCGGCAACTACGCGAACATGAGCGAGCCACCGTACGACGAATCCAATCCGTTGATGCGCGGGGAAACGGAAATCACAGAGACCAAGTATTTGACTGATGCGATTTCCACCGAGGCTGTCAAATATATCCATGATCATGCAGACGATCCGTTCTGTTTGGTTGTGGCTTACAACGCGGTTCATAGCCCGATGCAGGCAACCGAAGCCGACATGCGAAACGTTCGTTATATCTCCAATCCGCAGCGCCGAATCTTTGCCGGTATGCTGGTCGCGATGGACCGTGGTATCGGTCAAATCCGCGAAGCACTCTCGGACAAGAAACTGTCGCGAAAAACGATGATCGTTTTTATCAGTGACAATGGTGGCCCGACGAAAGAACTAACCAGCAGCAACGGCGAGCTTCGTGATGGAAAAGGATCGGTCTACGAAGGCGGCGTCAGGGTGCCGATGACATGGACAATGCCAGGCACGATCGCTGCTGGCAAAAATCAAAACGGTATCGTGCTGAGTTTGGATATCGCAGCAACCGCTCTCAATCTGGCTGGCCTTCCTGCCGATCCGAACCACGATGGCCAAAGCGTTCTGGGTTGGATCGACAACCCAACCAAGCAATCACCGCACAACCATGTCTATTGGCGAATGCCTAACGGCAAGTCAGCGTTCCGTTCTGGTAACTGGAAAATTGTTCGCGCCAAGAAAAACGCGCCGCTGGAACTTTATCACTTAGCAGGTGACTTGGGTGAGAAACGTGATCTTGCTAATCGTCAGCCCGCTAAACTCCGAGAGCTGGTCAATCAATGGTCGGCAATGAATTCAGAAATGGCCCAACCAATTCAATTGGGCCGTGCCCCAGGCGTCGCAAACAAGGACAAGCAAGGAATGGGTAAGAAAGAAGAATCGAATTTTGTTGTCAAAGAAAAATACAATCAACTTGACGAGGCGGCGAAGTACGTGATTCTGCGCAAGGGCACCGAACCAGCAGGTAACGGTGGTTACACGATGACCAAAGACCCTGGCACCTACATTTGTCGCCAATGCAACGCGAAACTATACGAAGCGAAAGACAAATTCGAGAGCCACTGTGGCTGGCCAAGCTTTGATGATGAGATCAAGGGGGCGGTTGATCGACATCGTGATATCGACGGCGTCCGAGTCGAAATCGTCTGTTCTAATTGCCAAGGGCACCTGGGACACGTCTTTCAAGGCGAACGGATGACGAAAAAGAACGTTCGGCACTGCGTCAATTCAATCTCCATGATCTTCGTCCCAGAAGGAAAGGAGATCCCGAAAAAGATCGTTTTGAAAAAGAAAGACGACGAAAAGGCCAGCGAATAGCTCTGCCTGAACTATCATGTCGAATAACCTGCAAACCGCTCAACTACAATTGCAGCTCTATTCGCTTGGACGACCATTTTGACACGTGTATTGTTAACCGCTTTTGAGCCCTACGATCGCTGGGCCGAAAACTCAAGCTGGCTTGCCATGGTTGAGTTGACGGGCTGGTACGACGGGGATGTGAGCTTGACAACGCGCCGCTATCCAGTCGATTTGACTCGGATGAGCGCGATGATGAGGGACGATCTACGCGACGACTACGATTTGGCAATTCATCTTGGTCAATCGCCTGGCTCACCCGTGATCAAGATTGAGAAAGTTGGTTTGAATTCGCGAACTGACGGTTCCCCACTAATCGCAGATGCGCCGGCAGCCTATCAAGCTTCGTTGCCGCTGGACGATTGCCAGCGTGCACTGACGGACGCTGGAATTCCCAGTGAGGTCTCGCATCATGCGGGCACCTATCTGTGCAACGCCGCTTTGTACTTGAGCCAGCACTACACGCGGCTGTTTTCGCTTCAGACGCAAAGCATCTTCTTGCATCTTCCACTCTCGCCGGCGCAAGCGGCAAAGGATTCGCACCGCTTGGCAAGCATGAGCACGCCGATGACAAGCGCTGCGATCGCGATCGTCATGGCAAGGCTAACCGACCATATCGCTTGAACGCTAATTCCGGTTGATCACTGAATCACGACCGGCTTGAATGGCCAGCTGGGCGAATGAATCTCGTGAGTTTTTCCATCGCGACTTTCGACCACAAAGACGCCACCGATCCTTGCGTTGATCGAAACCTGTTTTCCTGGCTTCACTTCAGCCCCACGGCCTCGTCGGCCAACTGGCGTGATCGGATAGACAATGATTGATGTGTCGCGCTGGTTTTGAAATGACAACTTCGCCGGAAATCGACCGGCAGTAGGACTTGAGTGAATCGCTGGAGTCATCATCAGCTTCTTTGCCGGATGCGATACGCTCAAACGGCTTGCCAGATCTTTTACGACTTCTGGCGCAGTATCGTTCATCAGGTTCTTCGACTCGCTGCCATCCACCTGGTGGTCATACAACTCTTGCGCTTCGACGCTGCCGGATGAAAAATCACGCCACTCGACATAGCGATAACGATCAGTTCGCAGCGAGTAACCCATCAACTCTTTTTGCTGATGCCGTCGGTAGTATTGGCTGACTGCAGAGTCGCGGACTTTAGCACTCGTGTCTTTCAGAATTGGCAGCAAGCTCTTGCCTTCCGCAAAATCGGGTTTCTCAACGCCACACAGATCGCACAATGTTGGATAGAGATCTAAGAGTTCCACAAGCGACTCGGTTGCTTGTCCTCCATTGTCCATCTGTGGTACCGAAATCATCATCGGCACGCGCGCGTCAATTTCATAGTTCGTCATTTTGCCCCACCCACGATGCTCGCCAAGCTTCCAGCCGTGATCGCTCCACATCACGATGATCGTGTTTTGATCCAGGCCTTCCTCTTCAAGCTTGTCCAATAGCCGACCGATCTGGGCATCAACGTAACTGACGCACGCATAGTAACCATGCATCAATCGCCTAGCGTCGGACTCGCTGACGACTCGTTTGTCCCACGGCGAAGGCATGTCGATCAAATCAACGTAGTGCGAAAGTTCGCTGTTGTTGTGCATCGAATACTGCGGTGCGCCGTCGGGTGTTTGTTGGTCTTTTAAGACCGGCAGTTTCGCTGGATCGTAAAGGTCCCAGTATTTCTTGGGCGCCACAAATGCGAGGTGCGGCCGGATGAAGCCCATCCCTAAAAAGAATGGCTGTGACTTTTTCCCCAGCCGCTCGATGTCCTGCAAGCACATCTCAGTTCTCGCTCCATCAAGCAACTGGTCGTCGGGCAAGTCAGGCGAAGCCGTGCTGGGGTTACGCAAATTGTTCTTGCGCCAATCGTTTTTCGGAAGTCTAGCCTGCGCTGCTTTGACCAGTTCGCGTGTACCATCCGGGTACGGATAGGGAAGCCGCGGCGAGCTACGAATCGGCTCGCTCCAAGACTGCGGGTCAGGCGTTGGATTGTGATAGATTTTTCCGTGGCTTACCGCTGTGTATCCAAAATTCCGCAACCACTGAGGCAACGTTACCGCGTCGGGTTTTGCTTCGCGAAAGTGAATTGGCAGTGTCCAAACACCCAAGGTATCGGGCTTCAAGCCGGTCATCAAACTCGCGCGCGATGGATTGCAAACAGCGACTTGGCAATACGCACGGTTGAACTGAATGCTCTGAGCTGCCAAGCGATCAAAATTGGGCGTGACCGCTATCGTATCACCATAGGAACCAATCGACGTTCGTAGATCATCGACCGCGATGAACAGTACATTGGGTTTCGTTTTTGCTTTGTTGGCTCCCGTGGTTTCGGGCTTCGGCGCAGTGGAATTCGGGCCAATCGCCAATAGAGAATCCGCGATGCGAAAGTAGATCACGCCTGCAGAAATCGCTGGTGTCGCCAAGCATGACTTGCCCAGTTGGTTCGTCGAGAGAATTTCAAAATCTGGCCCAGCTTTGACAACGTAGACAGTTCCGTCTTCTGCGGTACAGTAGATTTTGTCGTTTGCTGCCACCAAAGAAGCCACCAGGTACGCGCCACTGGCCAATCGTTTTTCGTAGATTTGTTCGCCAGTCCTGGCGTGAAAGCAACGCAAGACACCGTTGGTATTTCCCAAATAGATATAGTCGCCAGCGACCACGGGCGTCGACATATAAGAACCACCGCGTTCGCTGCGCCACAGTAGTCCGGCCGACTCTGGATCTTCTAGATCACTCAAGTTCCCGCTCGCTGTCGGTTTCAACGCGATGATCGGTGACTTTCCGCCATGGGAATTGGTCACGTAAATCGTATCGTTAGCAATGAAAGGACTGGGGATCGGGTTGTCGCCACCGCCCTCGATTCGCCAATGCTCTTCGCCCGTCGCCAAATCATAGGCAACAATCCACGGCCAGCCGTTAACGACCACTTGCGGTTTATCGCCAAGGTCATGGATCAGCGGTGTGCCCCAACTTCGTTCGCAGTCTTTTTCGCGCGAGCGCCGCCAAACTTCCGAACCATCCTTTAAATCCAGCGCGATCACGTACGCGTTTTTTGGATCGTCACAGACCAGCACGATGCGATCATCAAAGACTGCCGGCGAACTTGCGTAGCCCCAGCCGATCCCATACTTGCTGATGTTCACGACGCCCAAATCGCGCTTCCACTTTTGCTTGCCGTCCAAATCGTAGCAGTACAATCCCTCGGAACCAAAGAACGCAACGACATTGTCACCAGCTACGGTTACGGTTGTATTGGCGTGCGACGCTTTGGCGTGACGTGTCGCCTTTGGTGTTCCACGGTGCGCCGTTTGGCGCCAGAGTTCTTTGCCGCTTTGTTTGTCATAACAAAGCACCAACCACTCTTGTTCTCCATTGTCGTCGGCAGCCTTCGTGCCGCCATTCTTGCCGGTTACCAAAGTCGCCGGTTTGTCCAAAGCAACCGCGGTCGCCACAAAGATGCGATTCCCAACAACGGTAGGACACGAATGCCCCAAACCCGGCACAGGCGCTTTCCATAGAATGGATTTGTCATTCGGGTCGGTCGCATCCCACTTGGTCGCCGTTGCAAATCCACTTGCCACTCCAGTCGCTCTGGCGCCTCGGAAACCGGGCCAGTCCGTGGGTTCTGCGCCGCTCGATGGGCTTGCCAGTGCAATCCCTAGCGTACACGTGAACAGAAAAACAATGGGCCTCATTGAGCTGCCTTGATAGGAGGTAGATTTAGATAGATGCGATTCATTTGGTCGGAATTTGCGACCACAATATCTTCAAAGCCATCAGCGTTCACGTCGCCAGTACACAATCCGTAGGTTGTTCCCTGTGGCAGTCCAAACGCAACCTGAGAAAACTTGGCACCGTTGTCATGGTTCAATAGAACAGTATTCAATTCGCCACGATTCCCGGCCACGATATCCGTAAGCCCATCTTTGTTGAAGTCGGCAACAGCAACACAGTACGTTGCTCCATTCGTTCGGCCAACGGACAAAGTTCGTTTTACACCACCATTCCCATCGCCAAAGAAAATGATATTGGCCTGACCGATGTTGCCAACGACCCAATCAAGATGCTTGTCGTCGTCAAAGTGTGCAACCGCGACCGCACGACTGGAGGATTTTGTGTCTCCAAAACTTGACCTTACAAAGCCTCCCGAACCGTTGTTCAGCAAGATCGCGTTTGGCTGTGCATCGCGATTGGCCAAAATCAAATCTTGCTGGCCATCATGATTCAAGTCAGCAACTGCGACATCGATCGTCGAATCACGCTGTGTCCCAAAAGTCTCTGACTTGTCAAAGTTTGCTTTGCCATCGTTGAAGTAGATCAGGTTAGGCCGTCCGCGGCAGGTCGTCAGTAGATCAATGTGCCCATCACCATTGATGTCGGCCGTCGTAAGGCTGCGAACGCTGGATGGTTTTCCAAAACTTGTGTGCTGTTTGTATTTGCCGTGCCCATCGTTCAGAAAGACCAAGCAGCCAGCGTTATCGTTGCCAACTGCGATGTCCAAGTCGCCATCGCCGTCCAGGTCGGCTAGTTCGCAAGCGTAGCTGGTTCTGGAATCGGTTCCCAGTGGACGCAGCACATTGAATCTAGCAGCACCCTGATTCAAGAACAGCAGATTCTGTTGAGGCCAATGTCGTCCATTGGCAACGACCAAGTCGACGTCGCCGTCCGCATCGATGTCACCAGCGCGAACAGATGCCGACAAATTCATTTGAGTGCCCAGCGAAAGTCGACTTGATGATGCGAATCGGCGATCCTGCGCCTGGCAATTGGCGACGAAAAAACCGATACATGCGATTGCAAATATGGGTGCGATGTAGTTTACAGAGATTGGTTTCATTAAGACGATCGGGTTCATGGTTGGTCGAATGATTATTCGCTACCGCTTAGTCGCCAAACAGTTTGCGCGTTCGTTATTGCTTCGCCTACTGGCGGTTCTTCTGGCAATTTTACCTGTCCGTCGTTACGATCGAAGCCCCAGATGATCGCTTCGTTGTCCTGAATGCGGTAGCCGAATGCAGGATGATCTAGAGGTGCAAGATTTTTTGCTACAACACCTACCGCTGACAGGTCGTCCAGGGTACTTGGCCAGACGTTTTCTTGCGAACGAAAACGCTGTACAGCAATCGCGATCTTTGCAAGTCGCACGTGCTCGCACCAATTCAGCAAAAGGTCGCTTCCTATAAAAAATCCACCGTACGAACTCCGCAGGTTCTCGGGGCCCATTGTCGCAAGAACTCGCTCAGCGTCTATCTGCAATGCGTATTCCCGTGATAGCTGACTACTCAAGTCACGATGATCTTGTAAATCACTGCCATCAATCTGGACAACCTGCTCCATCCATTGCAGGTACCCCAACGGATCTTTCTTCAGCATGGCAACGCCGACTGGATACCGATCAGAGTCAGGCCCCAAGCAAACGGCGATCGCAAAAACACGTTCGGCGCGCATCGCGTCACGCAGATTCGATTGCAGATCTTTGAACTCTGGCATGCCATCATCGATTTGCTTCAGTTGCTGGTCGGTCAATGGGTTGGCCGCCAATGATCGTTGAAGCATCCGTCTTGCCATCGTGTCCACAGTATTGCGAATACAGAAAGCATACAGGTACTCCGATCGCAAACTACGCTGCAACCCTTGAGCTGCCCGAATGCAACGAAACTGTTCCTCGCTGTCCCGTCGCTTGAGTGCCAACGCATGCCGAATCACAAGCAGCCTTCCCATCAGCGGAATCAACTGGCTGTTACCCACGCTTTCTGATTCGACACTGAAATCGATCGCGCGATATACCGGTTTTGTATCTGATTCAAGTTCCAGTATCGCAAACAACATGAGCCGATCAATGAAATCGGAATACTCGCTGTCAAACTCGTCTACTTTCGATTGATCTGGCCAAGCTTGCTGAGAGTCAATTCCATCGTACAGATTCCGAATTAACTGTTGGCCTTCCCGACTCCCATTCAAATCGTGAACCAACTCGGACCACGTTTCGCTATGCGCCTCGGAAGTACGCTGCCGGTAATACTGCTGAAGGCCTTCAAGGTCGGTCAGTTCGCCTTTTTGCCGAAGAGCTTCGACCTGCAGGGCGACACGTTTACGAACAATGATCTGTCCGCCAAAGAACCAGCCCACAAGCCCACCAAAAACCAAAATTGGAATCACCGATAGCATCGCCGCCGTGAAGCCGAATGCTCTCCACGTACGGCGTGCAACCAAGCTTCTGTCGACTTCGGGCGTGTTACTGCGGCTCAAATTTCAAAATTCCTGTACAGCATTGTCTTGGGATTAGATCAACAGTTTAGCAGCAACCACAGCAGCCGCTGTTTCGATCCGCAAAATGCGCGGGCCAAGCGACACTTTTCCGAATCCCGATTGCACCGCCATTTCGACTTCTTCGTCAGACCATCCGCCTTCGGGACCGACCGCGAAAACAATCCGTTTGCCTGGCGAATTACGGTGGTTTATTTCCATGGCAGATCCATCCGGATGCGCAATGCAGCATTCTTGATCGGGGAACCCGGTAGCAAAAAACACATCTGCTTTCACCGGAGGATTGACCACCATCAACGTATTTCGCCCCGACTGCTTGCAAGCTTCGATAACACCACGCTCAAGTTTACGGAGCAACCCGTCTCCCGGCGGTCGCTGTGTCCGGGCAGCCAGCAGTGGTGTCAAAGTCATGACGCCTAGCTCCGTCAATCGCTCGATCATTTCCCTGGCACGATCAGGCTTTGGCAGCGCGACGCCAAGATGCAGATTCAAGTTACTTTCGCGGTCAACCGATTGTGCTGGGTCCGCTGTGCAAACCAACTTCTTGCGCGAAACTTCAATCACAGTTGCCGACGCCTGACTTCCATCGCCATCAAATAGCTCGATGGAATCAGAAACCGCCAAACGCATCACGCGAGCATGCTGAGCTTCGCTTTCGGGCAATTCGATCAATCCGCCGACTGATGGCAAGCCTGGGCAATAGTATCGTCGGGTCATTTTAGAAATTGAAAGAGACTAGCACGGCGAAGGCGAACTTTACAAACGAGATTAAAATTCCCGGCGACGCCCGCGTTCGCGCAAACTCGCCAGCGGCAGACTTGTTACGACTGCTATTCCTTGTGCTCGCTGTACTGCTCGATCACGTCCTCTAGGAAGTAGTTCATGTCTTCCGCTTCGTCGGCGTGGATCACGTCGTAGGCGTGAGCGGCACTGCGAGCATGATAGAGCTGTTCGCGTAGATTAACATCTCGTGTGATCGCGCGAGCAAAGGCTGCCAAGACTTCCAAATGACGATTGCGTTCGTTGACCGGTGTGACCAGCAGCAATATAGCGTGAATCGGACGATCATCCGGCGTGTCGATATCGATTCCCGCAGAACTGATCCCCAAGACTCCTTTCACCTCATCACCTTGCTCGATCACCGCGTGCGGAATCATCAAGCCTTCGCCAAAGCAGGTCGTTTCCGTATCGTGACGCTTCAAAACTCGCTCGATGAATTCGTCCCGCGGAATGTCGATCTCTGAAGTCGCATACAACTGCGAAGTCAACTTGCGGACAACTTCTTCGGCCGAATCGGCAGACATTCCTGTGACGATTCTGTGCTCTTGCAAGAAATCCAATAGCCGTGGGCGATCCTTGTGATCTTCGCCAGCCTTCTGCAAACAGAGCCTTGTCGCACTTGGACCAATCAGCTGATTGATCGCCAGCGCGGACAGGCCAACCGTCGTGACGATTTCGCTGTACGCCGCCAGTCCCTCAGCCTGTTGAACAAGCAGGATCAGACCAACTGCCACGCCACCATGCGGCAGCAATGACAACCCCATGAAATTACGTACTTTTTGTGGAGCGCCCGCAAGACTCATTGCAGTGTATGCGCTGAGCGATTTTCCGATCACACGAGCAATGAAGTAGACCGCAACCAAACCGGCTGCCTCAGGAACTTTTGTAAAGTCCAGCTTCATGCCTGCGAACGTAAAGAACAATGCAAACAGCACGCCACCGATCGCGTGCAAATAGGCCTCCGACGAACGCACAATGTCGTGGCGCAAATTCGTCAATGCGATCCCAGCGAATGTGCATGCCAAGATGCCGCCGGATGTTCCGTAGCCTGCTGCAGCACCCCATGAACCCAAAATCACAGCGACCATCGTGGGTCCAAGAAACGCAGGGCTGACAATCACCCGAATCAAAAGCAACGCGATCGCAACACAGCCAAACCCGATCGCCAGAGTGACTCCAAACTGGATGCCAACGCTGGTCAGTGAATCAACCCAGTTCGTGTCCTTAGCAAGAAACGATGAAACAAAAACAAAAACGCCAACCGCGACCATGTCGATCAGGCCGACTGCCGCGACAAGTGTTCGTGTTAAGATCCCTCTGGCCCTAGCCTCTTGGATGACCAAAACGGTTGTTCCAGGTGCGCCTGCAATCGCGATCGCCGCCAGCAAAAGTGCTGCCTTGGGGTCCAAAGGACTGACCAACGGCGCGATGAACAGCATGATCAAGCCCACAACAAACGGCGTGATCAACGCTTCGGTCAGCATGATGAAACCGATCCGTTTCTGCGTGTTGCGAAGATTCGCAATGTACAGTGTCGCGCCAACCGTAAACGCGATGTAACCCAACACCAAGTAGTTGAACGAATCAAAGTTTCCCAGTTGATTCTTGGCGCCGCCCAACCCAGGCATTTCCGCGTTCAATCCAGGCAACTTCAGTTGCCGCAGTAAAATACCAGTCGCAATCCATCCGGTTACTTTCGGCAATCGAATACGGGCGAATAGCTCGCCGCCAACGATTCCACAAATCAACACCGTCGCCATATTGAGAAGCGGGGCGTCAAGTGTGATTTCACATAGGAGACTTGCGAACATGATGGGCAACGATTCCAGGCGCTAATGAATTTGCATGAAAATACATGCGTCTAATTAGCGAACATCTTAGAGTGGGTAACTACACGATGAAATAGAGCATTGCAACAATCAGAACCACATCGCAAAATTTCACAAAGCAGCCACACGATCTGGCATTCTGGCCAATCCTCGCTGAGGCATTTTGGAGTTGCCCTCTTTGGGTAGGCCGGACCGAGCAAACGCTGCAATTGCCGGAACTTCGGACGCA
>CAYNNP010000177.1:0-13921 GCA_964398215.1 uncultured Pirellulaceae bacterium
CTCACGCTTCGGGTTACCAAAAACCAATGCCTGCAACTCCAAACGGCCGGAGGCCGACACAACTTCTTGTCCTCAGCTAGAGCGTACTGCTTGGCGATCAATTGGAGGATGCTGGAGGGGAATCGATGTTCGTTTTCGACCTACCAATCATCGGTTCGAGTGCTTTTTGAATTGCTGGCTGCAGGTTCTTGATCTTTGTGTCTGTGGTCACGACGTTTTCCGGATTGGTGAAGTCGATTTTGGAAAGCGTCTTTTGCCGCATTGTCCACAACACGGTATCGCTAGGGTCCCATGCAACCGCGTAAGCTCTACTGCTGTTGGGAAGCCAAAACGAATGGCGAGATTTCTGTTTTCCATCCGAGCCAAAGAACAGCAGGTTGGCTCGATTGATCCAGTTGCTTTTGTTCGGCGTGGAGGTGATCGACAAACGCAATTTGTCACGGACTTGATAGTAGCCCGGCCCCGTTACGGTCCGCACTCGATCACTCGCTTTGTCGTCTGGTGGCATGACGCGAAACCGATTGGGCGCCGATTCAATGGGGCCATGCTCGGAAACCACCAAGGCATTCTCGGCAAGCGATTTTGCTAGATTTTGCAGCGCCTCCGGTCCATTGTCGTTGGCGAAATCGTTCAGAGTGTCTTTGCCACACGGCGTCCCAAAAAGGTTCATGCTCGCGCGATAGGCTAAGTGCTTTCGTTCCTCTACGTCATCGGGAATCGGCAGTTCTTGTTTCAGGCGTGCCATGATCTTCTCGAGCCACCAACCATCACGGTTATCATCACGGTCGAGGGGATCCTGCAAGAGAATCGCACCCGAATTGAGGGTCACACCATCAGCGACTTTCGCGGCGATCCAATCGCCCACACGGGCTGTCTTCCAATCCTCGGATGCCTGGTCACGGCGTCCTACTCCGATTCCCGCTGAATACAATTCTGTGTAATGGCCTGGGTTGAGTCGGTAATAGGTCAGGGCACCGCGCGTCATCCACCTGGTTGATTCTATGGGGATTGGTTTTCCATTGATATCGACCGCCGACTGTCGCACTTGTTGCCAGTTCCTGGCGTGAAATACGACGCGTGTCTTGCCTGAGTTGTACAGCAAGATGCGTGACTTCAAAGGCGTTCCCAGCGGATGCTGTTTCGAGTGTCGATCAAGCACCCACGCCATTCGTAATCCACTGTCTAACGCTGGTCCCCAAGGTGCTTTGGTGAATCGTTCAGGCAGTGGAGCACCAGGTTTGAAGTCCGACTGCAGGCCGTTTTCAAGACACGCTCGAATGGGGCTCGTGTGAATCGCGGCTACTTCATCCAAGATTGCTACCAGTTCCCCAGCCGCCCAATCACGAGAGCCATCCATCCGCTTGATGACCGGAGCAAACTTGGATTCAAACGCGTTGACCGAACCACGATTACTTTTTGCAAAACCCTTGACGCTGGCCAGCAATAGATTTACCAGTCCACCTGGGAATTTGCCGCTCAGCCGAGTGTTATGTCGCCAATACTTGAACAGCTCTCGGGCTTTTGGGTTGTTTGGTTGCGGTTGCAATGCCAAGTCACTGCCATCGGTGTGACCTGAGTAAATGCTGCCCGTCCAAGCTCCCTGTGGCGCGTTTCGAATCTCCACTTTTGCGCGAAAAGAATGCCAAGTGTCCTTGATCGCATTTCGAACCATCATCGAACTAAATGGTTCACCTTCCTTGGCAAGCGATTCGTCAGGATACATGCGTGCAAAGACAGCACGGCGCGGCGCTAGGATCACGTTGCCGAAAGTTGGTTTGCTGCTTCCAAGCCCTTGCATGATCTCGCCATCAATGCTGATGTCAATCGTGCGTTCTCGTTTATCGGGATTGCGATCAGAGAGCCGAAGGGGTTGGTCAGAAACATTTTGGGCGACCAAATAAAGGTTGCCCGGGCTGCCTGGGTATCGCGGCTGACCAGGAGTCGGTCGAGCGACGATTGCGATTCGCAGTCCTGATACAGGTTCGCCCCACATCAATCGTCGTTCCGTTTCTGGCGGTAGGCTGATCCCTTGTTTTTGGTCTTGGCCGCCCTTTGTTGGGTCGTTGTCCGTGATCTGTTCGGCACTCACGTCCAAGATTTGACGGATCGATTCAGGTACTGCCGATAGCTCGCTGGCTTGCACACTGACTTCGCGAATATCAGTCGGATTGGAGAAGTCAATTTTCCGCAATTGATTCTGATCTGCAATCCAAACGGTTGTTTCGTCTGGAACCCAGGCGATTTGCCAAGTCATCCATCCATCGGCAAGCGCGAAGGAATGGGAGATCGATTTGTCGATTGTGATGGTCCCGGAATTTGTGAACCGATCGCCCGCGAAATTC
The DNA here is from genome assembly GCA_964398215.1 of uncultured Pirellulaceae bacterium. Classification (GTDB taxonomy): domain Bacteria; phylum Planctomycetota; class Planctomycetia; order Pirellulales; family Pirellulaceae; genus CAYNNP01. Next base: position 2,343 of record CAYNNP010000177.1, read on the forward strand.
TTGCTGACGGTAAGCCGCCCGCCATTCAATTGATAGTAGCCCGATCGATTGACCAAGCGAGGTTGATCGACGGGGCTTGGCGGAATCGTACGGAAAAGATGTCCGCCGGGTTTCAGCTTTCCATGAAACGGAATGTGGCCGCGTTCTACCGTCAGTTGCTGCACAATGGTTTCAAGGTTTAGTGCGGACTGGGCGGCAAAATTGTCAAGTTCAGCGCGCGTTGCGGGAAAACCGAACAACTCCAACGTCAAGTCTTGCAATAGCTTTTTGCGATCGGCTTCTCCAGCAGGAACGGGCAGCAAACGTTTTACGCGCTGCGTCACGAAAGCCTTCCACAGATCCTGTGCGTCTTTTGGATTTTGCAGAAACCGACTGTCACTGCCTTTGCTAGTTCCGACTCGAGTGGGGCTGAACTGTAAATCGATTTCGCCTGGCGAGAATCGCACGACTGTGCCTTGCTCGGCTTCGATGGTTGACCCGACTCTTGCGTTTTGCCAATCCGCAGTCTTTTCCAAACCAATTTTGACGCCGCTCGTTGCCGTTTCACAAAACTCTCCGGGTCGAAGGCGAAAAACATTCAACCTGGCCATCGTGGACCAACTCAAGGCCGTGACCTTGATAGGCTTGCGATCAGAATTTAAAGCCGTGTCAACCAACTGTTGCCATGAGGGCATCACGAACCAAACGGTTTGATCGCCTGAATTGTGTACCAGTAAACTAGCTTTGAGCTGCGTTCCCATCGCGTACTCTTTGGCTCGTGTGCCAGTGTAGAGTGCAGCTCGCAAACCACTTTCATTCACTTCACCCCACGCCGCTTGATTCAAAACGTCAGGCATTGGAAATCCTTCCAGAACGCGGAGGGTGTTTTCAGAATTCAGAGCATTGTGAATCGGAATTCGGTGAATCTGAGCCACGCGATCCAGCAGCAATGCGGCTTGTTCGGGGGACCAGTCTTTTTCGGAATCGAATTGCGGAAGCAGCTTGTCAAAACGTTTTGCGAGTTCAGACCCGTCGTTCAGTTTGTTAAAGTACAACAGCATTTCTTTTAACTTGCCGATCATTGCTCCCGGAATCTTGCCATCTGCCCGCGAACTGGCTTGCCAAGACTTGAACAGTTTTCGCGCTTCTTCGTCGTTCGGTTGCAGTTGTCCTTTCACTGATGCTTGGTTTTGAGGTTCGGCTGGTTTGAGTGGTTCTGGCACGGGAGTCGCGGCCTGAAGCATCGACAAGGGTATCGCGATCACGCAGGTCAGAACGATGGCTGCCGCCAACGCTCGTCTGGACACACGCCGACGCCGGACGTTCTCGGATAGTACCGATCGCAATCGAAAGTGAAGTGAAGATGTGCGTGTCATCGCCAGTCCACACGCGTGAATCCAATTTGCACGCGGCGCTCCGGTCGCGATACTCAAAAGATGTTCCGCATAAGTTGATGCTCTGACGCCGCCGGCCAAGACAAGATCATCACAAGCACGCTCGCGCAGCACATGCATTCGCCAAGCCGCGAACCAGACCAGCGGATTGAACCAATGCAATGCGCAAGCGAGTTGTGCAAGTAGCAGGGTCAAAGTATCACGCCGTTTGACGTGCGCCAGTTCGTGCATCAATACCGAATTTAAACGGGCTTGATCCCAGTTGACCGCTACGATTGGTAGCAGCAAGCGGTGCCGAGCGATTCCCCAAACGAATGGTACGGACTGACGATTCGAAAGCATGACTTCAACTGGCAACCCGATTCCCAGGAGTTTCTGGCATTCTGCTATACGGTCATGGATCGGACTTGAAGCTGGAAGTGTTTCGCATCGCCGCGTTACTTTTCCTATCCAAAGACGCGCTACAAGTAACCGCAGGACTAAGAAAATGAATCCTGCCACCCAAAGGCATCCGCCAATCTTGCTCCATGTCCACATTGGTTTCGGTTTCGCGGCGGCAGTGCCAGACGTTGAGACCGAAACTGGGGCCATTTTTGTTGGCAAAGTTGCCGTTTGCGAAACCACGACCTGATCGATCGAAGTTTCATTTACCGGCGGTTCATCTGCCACGTCCGAAAACGGCGTCATCGGGAACGAAACCGGATCGGGAATTGCCAGGTCGGACGAAGTGCTGGTTGTGGCGATGTGCGGCGGGCTGCTGGGCGACAGATTCCAATGAGGAAGAATTTGCCAAGCAGGAAGTGTTGATGATGCGACTGGTAGCACGAGAATTGCAATGATTGCCAATAGCCAAGTCAGATGTCGTGTCGATGCGGAATCTCGTTTCATCGCTACTGCGGCTACGCAGGCCAGCAGTATGATAGCCGTCGACTTGCAAATCACATCCAACAGCAGTGGCCTTGCTACATCAAAACTATCCCAAGTCAATAAGGAATTCATGCTACCGCCCCTCTCTTTTGGCTTGTTCAATCAGTTCGATCAAGCGTTTGCGTTCATCGTCGTCGATCGCTTCCTTGCGGGAATGCAAATGCGCGGCTAACGCTTCTTCGAGTGAGCCACCAAAGAATGTATGCAGCACGTTTTCAAGTGCTGTCCTGCCAGCTTTGCCTCGAGACTGCCGAGGCGTATAGATCACCTCGCGGCCTTTTTTCTTGCGACGCAAGAACCCTTTTTCTTCCAAGATATGCATCATTCGGCGGACCGCCATTGTCGTTGGTGGCGACGGGATATGTTGCACCACCTCCTTGACGGTAGCGCTTCCTCGCGCGAATACAGCGTCCATGATCTGCCGCTCACGGCGGCTAAGCTCAGGAAGTTTTCCCATCGACATCTTTCCTCAAAGAATCGCCTAGCAATCTCGAATCGTTAAAATGTTAACGCATCACCTGCCAGGTTATTAGTCACAAAGCGATATTTTTTTAGCGCTTTGCCAAGACCTCCGTTTTTTAATGAAAAACAGCATGCAATCGCCGAAAAAGTCGGTGTTTCGTTTAGCCGGCAGCCGTAGACGCACGCGAGTGCGCGCTTAGATGATCCCGTGCGTCTTCGGCTGCCGGTGAAACGAATTAATCGACAAACCCTCAAGACTCGGTCATTTCGGCCCAAGCCTAAAGCTTTGAGGGCTTTTTGATTTAATCGTTTGACCGTCAGTTGCAGGCGTACTTGCCTAAAGTTGCATGCGTCTACGAATGCCAGTTGATTGAATCAGTCCACAACGACCAGATTGCGTGGCATCGACTATAATAGACGCTGGTTTGTTGTTCTCTTTTACTGCCCAAGCTTGCAGAACCGTAATGCCGCTTTTTTACCGTCTGGCTATCGTTTGCTTTGTCCTGTTCTTTCTCCATCTGGAGAACGGGATTGTGAAGGCTGCGGATCCTCTTCCGCAGGCGGCGACGGCGATGCTGGAAAACTTCTGCATCGATTGCCACAATTCGAGTCAGCAAGAAGGAGAATTGGACCTTGAGTCGATTTTGAAAGCGCCGCTGACTGATCATTTGGCTGAGTGGGAGTCCGTGGCCAAGAAGCTCCGGGCGCGTCAGATGCCGCCTGTCGACGCCGAGCGGCCCGACGAAGACGAGTACAAGAAATTGCAAGCGGACTTGGTTCGTAAGCTAAATGCAATCGCCAAACGCCAGCCGACTCCGGGGCGAGTGGGAACGTTGCGGCGGCTAAATCGGACTGAATATCAAAACGCGATTCGTGACCTGTTGGGGTTGCAGATCGATGCGTCCAAGTTGCTTCCCAAGGATGAATCAAGTCAAGGTTTTGACAACATCACTGTTGGCGAACTATCACCGTTGTTGTTAAACCGATACATTTCAGCGGCCCAGAAAATCAGCCGATTGGCTGTCGGTTCGCCGGGGCCACCAGCGGGAGACACGTTTCGTCCTGCCGCCGATTTGACTCAGGAAGATCATGTTCCCGGGTTGCCGCTGGGAACGCGGGGTGGATTGCTGGTTTCATACAACTTTCCCCGTGATGGTGAATATGAATTCCAGATCCATTTAACTCGAGACCGCAACGAAGAGGTCGAGGGATTACGCGGTACTCATCGACTAGAGATTCTTTTTGATCGGCAGCAGATGGCATCGTTCGAGGTCAAGCCGCCCAAGAATCGAAAGGACCATACGAAGGTTGATGCGAATCTGAAAACTCGAATCAAAGTCGCCGCCGGACCGAAGCAAGTTGGGATCACGTTCGTCAAGAAACCGTCGGGGTTACTGGAATCAAAACGGCAGCCTTACGTTTCGCGCTACAACCACCATCGTCATCCGCGACAGTCGCCAGCAATTTTTCAAGTTTCGATCACGGGACCCTTGGACGACAAGGCACGCGAACCAAAGGATGGCAGCGAGGCGAATAGAACTCCGAGCCGCGAGCGGATCTTTACTGTTCGGCCTGACACATCCGATTCAGAATCCGTTCAGAACGCCGCACGCAAAATTCTCGGCCGGCTCACCCGGTTTGCCTATCGCCGACCGGTAACGGACGCGGATTTAAAACGGCCAATGGACTTCTTTCACGCTGGGAATGAGGCGGGCGGTTTTGAAGCGGGGATCGAGAACGCGCTCAGTTCGATCTTGGTTAGTCCGCAGTTCTTGTTCCGCAAAGAAAAGACGCCGGACGGTGTCGAGTCTGGCGCGGCTTATCAATTGAGTGATTTGGAGTTGGCTTCTCGGTTATCGTTCTTTCTATGGAGCAGCATTCCGGATGACGAATTGTTGAGCGTTGCGGAACGTGGCAAGTTGAGCGATCCGAAAGCCCTTGAGCAGCAGACTCGGCGAATGCTGGCGGATCCACGCTCGCGCTCGCTGGTCAATAACTTCGCCAATCAATGGTTGTACCTTCGTAACCTAAATTCGATCACGCCCAATCATCGGCTGTTTCCAGATTTCGACGACAATCTACGGCAAGCGTTTCGCAGCGAGACGGAGTTGTTTTTTGAAAGTATCTTGCGCGAAGACCGTAATGTGATGGATTTGCTGAAGGCGAACTATACGTTCCTGAACGAACGACTTGCAAAGCATTATCAAATTCCAAATGTGTACGGCAGTCGCTTTCGCAAAGTAACGTTGAACCCAGATGATCATCGTGGCGGTTTACTTCGTCACGGCAGTATTTTGACGGTCACTTCTTACGCCACACGAACTTCGCCGGTGATCCGTGGCAACTGGGTCTTGAAGAACATTCTTGGCACACCCGCTGCTCCGCCACCCGATGATGTGCCAGCGCTGGAAGACAACGATGTGGATCAGAGTCTTCCGGTTCGTGAGCGTTTGAGTGCGCACCGCGCGAACCCGGCCTGTGCGTCCTGTCATGACTTGATGGATCCGGTTGGGTTTGCTCTTGAGAATTATGATGCGATTGGCCGCTGGCGGACTCATCAGGAAGGACGGCCATTGGACGTTAGCGGCGGACTACCCGATGGCCAGGAATTCGTGGGCATCGACGGCCTGGAACGTGGTTTGCAAAAACGCCCCGAGCTCTTTGTTGCAACATTGACCGAAAAACTGATGACGTTTGCCCTTGGGCGCGGCGTCGAGCCGTATGATGGACCGGCGGTGCGAAAAATCGTTGCCGATTCCGGTGTAGACGACAACCGAATGTCGTCGATAATTGTTGGTATTGTCAGCAGTGTCCCGTTTAAAATGCGTACAGCCCAATGAACATGAACAAAAAAGCGTTCCTGACCAAAAAAGCTTTGCCGCGCCGAACGTTACTGCGAGGAGCCGGCGCCGCGCTGGCGCTGCCGTTGCTGGATGCGATGATCCCAGCTGCTACCGCGACTGACAAGACGCCTGCTAAGCCGGTGCGTCGACTCGGTTACGTCTTCATGCCGATGGGCTGTGACAACAGTCGCTGGATTCCTAAAGGCGGCGAGAAGCTGGAAGAACTTTCGCCGATCCTAAGTTCGTTGGAGCCCGTCAAGCAGGACATCACAGTACTGTCCAATATGGAATTGGCGCCGGCCTATCCTGGTTCACATGCGACTTCGAATTCTGCGTTCCTGAGTTGTGCCAAAGCAAAGGTCACCGAAAGCACCGACTATTATCTTGGCACCACGGCGGACCAGATCGCCGCCCAGCAAATTGGTCAAGCAACGCAATTGCCGTCCTTGGAATTGGCCATGGACTTGCTGAATGTGGTTGGCCAGTGCGACAACGGTTACGCCTGCGTTTACCAAAACAATCTGTCTTGGTCCTCGCCAACCACGCCGCTGCCGGCCGAGGCGCATCCGCGAATCGTTTTTGAAATGCTATTCGGTGAAGGCGGAACGGCTGCCGAGCGACAAGCTTCACTGCGGCGACGAGCCAGCCTTTTGGACTGGGTCGGAGAAGAGATCGTGAGTTTGAAGCGAGAGCTTGGTCCGTCCGACCGCGAGAAGGTTTCGCAGTACTTGGATTCCGTCCGCGAAGTCGAACGTCGCATTCAAGCGGCCGAATCGCAAGCGAAGGACATCGAGCTGCCAGACTTGGACCGACCACTTGGTGTGCCGTCTGCGTTTGCTGATCACGCTCGACTGATGTTTGATTTGCAATTACTTGCGATGCAAGCTGACGCAACGCGCGTTACGACGTTCCAGCTTGCTCGCGAAACAAGCAATCGCACGTACCCGGAAATCGGTGTCCCTGATCCACACCATCCAATTTCGCACCACGGAAACGATCCTCGCAAAATCGAAAAGCTGGCTAAGATCAATCAGTTTCACGTTTCGTTGTTCGCGGAGTTTTTGACAAAACTAAAGAACACGAAGGAAGGCAATGGGTCGCTTCTCGATAGTTCGCTGTTCCTTTACGGATCCGGAATTGGCAACCCAAACCTTCATGACCATACTAAGCTGCCGATCATCGTTGCCGGCGGCGCGGCGGGTAACATGAAGGGCGGACGTCATATAAAATTCGACCAACCGACGCCTCTTTCCAATCTTCATCTCACGCTGCTCAATAAGGCCGGCGCTAACTTGGATAAGTTTGGCGATAGCACTGGAATGATTGAAAAGTTGGGTGAACCATTATCGATCTAATGAAATTTCCAACCGTTGTCATCGTCGTTTGTGTTACTTGCGCTGCCGCGTTGCTGCAACCAGTAATCGCGTGGGCCGATTCTCCACTGGCCGACGCAGCCGAAAATCAGGACACGGCGGCGTTTCAAGTGTTGCTGGAAAAGCAGGCGGACGTCAACGCGACGCAGATTGATGGAATGACGGCTCTGCATTGGGCGGCGCATCACGATGATCTCCAGTCCGCACGTCAGTTGCTGAAAGCCGGCGCCAAGGCAGATGTCAAAAACCGATACGGAATCACTCCGCTGTATTCGGCTTGTCAAAACGGAAACGGTGCGTTGATCGAACTGCTTTTGAAAGCCGGCGTGGACGCCAATTCTACTTTCAGTGAAGGCGAAACCGCATTGATGATCGCTGCGCGAACTGGCAAACCAGACGCGGTCAAAGTGTTGATCGCCAAGGGCGCAAAAGTAGACGCGAAGGGCCCCGGAAAGCAAACCTCGCTGATGTGGGCGGCCGCTGAAGGTAATTTGGACGTGGTCAAGTTGTTGATCGACGCTGGTGCGAATATTCACGCTCGACTGAATTCTGGTTTCACTCCAATTCTGTTCGCGGTTCGCGATGGCAAGCACGAAGTCGTGCATGTGCTTTTGAAAGCGGGAGTCGATGTCAACAAAACAGCGGAACCAAAATCCGGTCGCCTACCCAAGGGCTCGACGCCGCTGACTTTGGCGATCGAAAATGGCCACTTTGCTCTGGCTGCGTCGCTGTTGGAAGCTGGTGCCGATCCGAACGACAGTCGAACCGGATACAGCCCGCTGCATATTCTTTCTTGGGTTCGCAAACCCAATGGCGGCGACGGTGCGAACGATCTACCGCCGCCCGATGGCTCGGGAACAATCAATGCGCTGCAGATGGCCAAAACGCTTGTTGAGCATGGCGCCAACGTGAACCTGCAACTCAAACGCGGCAAAACGCATTGGCCGGGCGCGACGCCGTTTTATCTCGCTTGCTGGACGGCGGATTTGCCGTTGATGCGCACCCTCGTCGAACTGGGCGCTGACCCATTGATTTCGGCCAAAGACGATAGCACTGCGTTGATGGCAGCAACCGGCATCGGTCGCAAAATGGAAGACCTTTCGGCGGGAACTGAGACAGAGATTTTGGCTGCTTCAAAATATCTGCTTGAACTGGGAGTCGACATTGACGCGGTGAATCGAACCGGTGAAACCGCAATGCACGGTGCTGCCTACAAGAACTTGCCGAAAGTCATCACTTTTCTGGATCAGCAAAACGCCGACGCCAAAGTTTGGCATCAACGCAACCGTCGTGGATCCACACCGTATTTGATTGCCGCCGGCTACCGCCCCGGAAACTTCAAGCCGTCGATCGAAACCATGGCAGCGATCCGCAAGGCACTGGCTCGCCATGGGATCAAGCCGACCGAAAAGCCGCCGGAAAAGAGCGACCCCTACGCAAAGAAAACGGACAAACGCGACGTGCCAGTCAAGAAGCTCGCTGACGGTAAAAGGTACACGCAGGCTGAGCTGAAAAAGATGCCCGAGAAGGACGTTGTCGAAATTGCCAAGGCGATGGGATTGGAAGCGTCGGTTGATGACCTTAAAGCAGACACGATTGCCAAAATCCTCGCGCAGGGTACTTGATGATTGGCGCGTTATTCACCCGCTATCAGAGACTTTGTTGCTTGAAAGCGAAGGCGGGTAAGTAGTTGCATCGCAGTTGGTGGTACTTTGAATCTTAATGCCGATCGTGTTGTTTCATTTTTCAGTTCCGTCCAATTCAAGTTGCAATCAACATGAAACGATGTGCCACGCTTGTTCTATCAATTTTCGCCGCGATCGCGTACTGCGAATCAGCGACTGCGGAATCTGCAAACAACGAAAAGCCAAATATCGTTGTTGTGTTCATCGATGACATGGGATTCGCGGATCCCAGTTGTTTTGGCAATCCGCTTATCAAGACGCCGAACATCGACAAGCTCGCCGCTGATGGCATCAAGTTGACTAACTTCTACGTCAACTCACCAATCTGTTCTGCCTCGCGAGTGGCTCTCACAACCGGCCAGTATCAGGGGCGTTGGAAAATTCATTCGTTTCTGAACACTCGGGCCGGCAATGCGAATCGTGGGATGGCAAACTATCTGGACGCGTCCGCTCCGACGACGGCAAAAAAGCTGAAAACTGCCGGTTACGCGACCGCTCACTTTGGCAAATGGCATATGGGAGGTGGTCGTGATGTTGATGACGCTCCGCTGCCTCAGGCCTACGGGTTCGATGAATCTCTTGTGTCCTTTGAGGGGCTTGGAGATCGAATCATCGCGAATGCGAAGGGCGTTGAAAGGGCTCGGGCTCTTGGCCATGGAAAGGTCACTGCCTGCGAGCGTTGGGAGAGGATGCAGATCCAGACGGATCGCACGATTGACTTCATCCGGCGGCACCGTGACAGTCCGTTTTACGTGCGTCTATTTCCGAACGATGTTCACGACGCTCATGTGCCGCTACCCGGCAGTGCTGACAAATTCAAGTCCGTTTCCGATGACCCGTATGTTCGCGATTTCTTTGCAGTGTTGGAGGCAATGGACGAACATATCGGTAGAGTCGTTGCGGCGATCGATGAACTGGGCCTTGGAAAGAAGACGTTGATCCTTTTCACCAGCGATAACGGCCCGACGGACTGGCCAAAGAAGTACAAGACCGGGCCGCCAGCTGGTTTCACTGGCCCGTATCGCGGTCGGAAGTGGTCACTTTACGAAGGCGGTATCCGCATGCCTTTCATCGCACGTTGGACGGGAAAGATTCCAGCGGGTGTCGAAGATTCCACCAGCGTGATGAGCGCGATAGATATTTCTCCAACGATCTGTCGATTTGCAGGAGTTGCGGTGGAAGAAGAGCTTGATGGCGTCGATCGTAGCGACGTTCTGCTTGGCAAGTCTTCTGGTCGAACGAAGCCGGTGTTCTGGCAATACGGACATCCTCACGCAATCTTGAAAGGTGGCAAGCCGGAACATCAAAGTCCCACCTTTGCGATGCGCGATGGCGACTGGAAGTTTCTGGTCAATCCAGACGGTAGCGAAGCTCAGCTTTTTGATCTCGTCGCGGACGAAGGCGAGACTACGAACCTGCTTTTAAAAGAACCCAAACGCGCCGCTGCGATGTCTGCTGAAGTGTCGAAGTGGGCAAGCGATATCGGGTTTGCTTTTGATCGAAAAGCTGCTCTTACTGCGCCCGTACCAACAATCGCGATTCTTGCCAGCAACCAACTTCTTCGATTTACGAATCATGGCGTCAAGGGTGGTACCGACTCACTTCATCTGGATGGAAAATCGTGGCTTCATCTGCCAGCGTTCCGCGCACCTAAAGTGGCGGGAGGTCGTTCACTGCAAATTGCGGGTGACATTCGTCCAGCTTCTTCCTCTGGCGTCATCTTGGCTCACGGCGGCAGTCGATCTGGCTACAGTATTTACCTTGATGAAGGACATTTGTGCTTTGTCGCATGTGTGGACAAAGAACGCACAGTCGTTCGCACTTCAGCGGTGATCACGGATTCTGCTAGTTTCGAAGCGAAGTGGAATCCGACAGGAGAAATGTTTCTCAAGGTGAACGGTAAGCTTGTCGGCAAAGCGAAAACAGGCATCCTCAAACGCGAACCTGACAATTCGATTCACATCGGCGCAGATCTACACCAGCCAGTCGGAGATTACACCGCCCCGAACTACTTCTCTGGCACGATTGAAAATCTGATGTTCAAGTATCCAAACGGCACGTGATGCGGAATGTCGTGCTTTGGGTTGTCTGCTTTCGTATCGCATTCGTGCGTCGACAAGTGATCGATCAATGAGATACACTGCCAATTCTTTCATCAGCGATCCAAGCACCACTGCGAACGTTCATGGCCATCGGCATCGACCCCACCGTTGACTACGCATTCAAACTGCTGCTTGGAAGTCCTGAGCATCCAGCGATAACATTGCACTTTCTCAACGCGGTCCTTGGCAGCGAAGTTGAGATCACCGACGTCGAAATCATGAACCCGATTCTTGGCAAAGAAGACGACTCCGACAAACTGTCCATCTTGGATGTCGCTGCTTGTGATTCTACCGGCCGGCGATACGACATCGAAATGCAAACCAGTTTGCCAGCAGGTTTGGCGCAGCGTCTGGCGTACTACACCGCATCCATGTACGTCGGTCAAATTGGTGAAGGCGACGATTACACGCTTCTGCGGCCTGCCATTAGTATCTGCGTACTTAACGCAACCATGTTTCATCAGTCACCGGAAATCCACAGCGATTTTCGTCTGCGCAGTCGCAGTGGCGATCTGAACCTGACTGATGGGCTGCAAATTCATCTTCTTGAGTTGCCAAAGTACATGGTTCCAGACGATAATGGGGTAATCACTGATCCGATCGAAGCATGGCTGTACTTCTTCCGCCGCGCCAACGAGATGACGACTCAAGAAATCAAGCAACGCTTCAGCTCCCCTGCTTTCACCGAAGCCGCCGAGGTACTCGACATGATCCAGCGCACCCCACAGCAACGCGACCAATACGAGCTACGACTAAAAGCCGAGCGTGATCACAGAGCAAGGCTCCAGCAAGCAACCGCAGACGGCGAGGCACG
>CAYNNP010000178.1:0-13876 GCA_964398215.1 uncultured Pirellulaceae bacterium
CATGCCGCAAAAATCGAAAACGTTGCGGTCAAAGTTGTGGGTAAAGACAAGGTAGTTCACGAACTACTAACTCGGACGGCCGAGCACCACAAGACGAGTGCTAGATGAGACTTTCGGCGACATGCAAAACCGAAAGTCTTTGACGGTTTGTTGATTTATTAGCGCGGCATGTTTTTGTGAGCCGATGGGCGAAAGCCAGCGATAGCCCCGGTTATTGAAGGTCTGGTTGTGCTCGAAACCGGGGCTATTGCCCTGCGGCTCAAAGGTTTCTGAACCATGAGTGCAACTCCTGATCGCCGAAAGTCTTGACAGCTTCCGCTACGGCCTTTCAACAAAGCCTTTCAGCATTTCACAACTAAGAGTCGTCGAGCGGAAAGTCGCGTTTCTCGCTGGCTTGGTTCGCTTGGTAGACATGATTTGTTTTAACGTCCAACGCTGATAACCAACCTTTGTGATAAGCGGACGTATCGATGCAAACCCAGCCATCAAAGCACCATGGCTTGCCATCTTTTTGAGCGGTATGACCACAGATCACGCGCTTGCCTGACTCTAAAGGCCGCTCGGATCCTGCTAAATGCTTCCAGCGAAAAAACTCTTTTGTTTGATTCGCCATCGATACACCGGGCTCAAGCGAAGCATGAATGAAAACATGATCCTCAGTCTCGTAGAAATCGCAACCAGAGAACAAGAACCGTAAATGGGCCGATGGAATCTCTGACATTTCACCATACGATCCCAGCGTGGTTTGCCCGCCAAAATGAAGCCACTGTGCAAGCATGTAGGTTCCTTCCAAAGAACCTCGCATCATTTCTTCATGGTTGCCCATCACCAATATGACTTTGCATTGATCACGAAGGTCCATGATTCGCTGAACGACTTTCTTGGGGTCAGGCCCTCGATCAACCAAGTCACCCAAGAACACAACTGTATCGTTCTTGCTGGGTGCAATCTGACTCAGCAAATTCTCAAGTGCAACGTCGCAACCGTGTACATCGCCAATTGCGAAAGTTCGCCCGGTCGTATTTGACTCAGAAATCATGTTCTAGATGCTAACGCAAATGAAAATGGAATTGGCCTCTAGCCTGCGATTTTTGGCACATCGCTGCACTGCAGTTTTGTGAGGGGAACATCGGAACAGGTGCAAATTACTTCAGGTCAGAACCGTATGGCCGCGTGCTGATCACACCTTCCTCTGGACTGCTTGCCGTTCCATACAAACGTTTCGGAATACGTCCCGCCAAGAATGCCTCGCGACCAGCAATGGACGCATGTTTCATTGCACGAGCCATCTGTACAGGGTTCCTTGCATGTGCGATTGCGGTATTCAGAAGGACTCCGTCAGCACCCAACTCAAAAGCTTCGCTGACGTCGCTTGCCGTTCCGACACCTGCATCAATGATCACTGGATAGTTGGGATCGTCGGCCTTCAAATACTCCAAAATGATTCGAAGATTATTGGGGTTCAAAAGCCCTTGCCCGCTACCAATTGGACTGCCGGCTGGCATTACGCTCGCCGCACCGGCAGCTTTTAATTTCTGCGCCGTGACCGGACAGTCACTTGTATAGCACAGCACCGAAAATCCTTCCGCCGCCAGTTCCTTGCAAGCCACGAGAGTCTCACCGGGATCAGGCAGAAGCGTCTTGCTGTCGCCCAATACTTCTAGCTTGACCCAATCAGCGCCAGCGTTTCCGAGTGTCCGCAAGATCTCTCGTCCAAGCTTGGCGGCTCGAATTGCATCTTTCGCGGTGTAACAGCCAGCCGTATTCGGCAACAACGTGAACCGATCCAAATCCAAGAAGTCCAAAATGTTCTTGCCTTCACGATCGTACAATCGTTCGCGCCGGACCGCGACGGTGACGCAATCGCTGCCTGATGCCGATAGCGAATCAGCCATCTGCTGCATCGTATCGTAGCGCCCGGTCCCAACGATCAGGCGACTGGCAAGTGTATGCGCACCAACCGTCAATCCGCTTGAAGCACGTTTGTCATTGGGTTCTTTTGGATCGGAATCGGTAGACATAACGATGAGCAAATCCTAAGAAAAATACGTCTTGCCCTTCCGCTTATCGAGGATTGGGCAATTGCCAACGGGAACGCGATTGGACTCAGTAGGTCAGTCCCAGGTCTTCGGGCAAGCCAAACATCACATTCATGTTTTGCACAGCAGCACCACTGGCGCCTTTGGTCAAGTTGTCGATCGCACAAATCAGCACAAAACGGTCACCCGCATCGCGAACAGCCATGTGCACACGATTGCTTTGGGCAACATGTTTGGTCGCCGGCAAATGATCAACTGCGAACACAAACGGGCTGCTGTCGTAAGTATCTTTCCAGCATGTCATCACATCATCAATCGTCGAACCAGCCTTGCGAACATAGATCGTCGAAAGGATACCGCGTTGCATTGGCGCCAAATGAGGTGTGAAAACAACTTGTATTTCATTGCCAGCGATCCGCGACACGAGGTCTTCGATCTCAGGCTGATGTCGATGGCTTGCTGGGCTGTATGCGGCAAATGATTCGTTCGTCTCGCAGTACAAGGTTCCCAGTTTTGCTTTCCGGCCCGCGCCACTCACACCACTCTTGCTGTCGACGATTATATCGTCAGTCTCAATCAAATTCGCTTTGGTCAGCGGAGCCAAAGGCAAAATCGCTGACGTTGGGTAGCAACCTGGATTGGCAACGATGTCGGACGAAGCGATTGAATCAGCGAAAAATTCGGGCATGCCGTACGCTGTATTGCCAACTCGCTCGGGCCATGGGTGGGTCACCTTGTACCACTGTTCGTAAACTGGAACCGTTGAAAGTCGAAAGTCAGCGCTGAAGTCGACAACGCGCACATCATGTTTGACAAGCTCTTTGACGGTCGCCGCACTAGCACCGTGTGGCAAGCAGCACATCACGACATCGCTCTTTTCCGCAATCGTCTTTGCGTCCAATGTCTCAATGGTGACATCGGTTTTTCCAATCAGCGAGGGATGGACTTCTGCAAGCTGTTTACCGGCATCGGAACGACTGGTGGCGGCAACGACTTGCGCCTCTGGATGAATTGCAATGATCTGGGCAAGTTCTAGTGCTGTGTAACCAGTCGCGCCAACGATGCCAACTTTCAGAGTCATTTGCGAATCAACATTTTGAGTTGGCCATCAATCAAGAACCACTTTCCGTAGGCGTGAACGCCTTGGGCCGAACAACATCTTTTACCAAACCAATCATTTCCAAGAACTGAATGATCCGCCAAGACATATCAAACTCCCACCAACGATGACCGTGCGCGGCAGAGCGAGGTTCGGCATGATGATTGTTGTGCCAACCTTCGCCATGCGAAAACAAGGCTACCAACCAGTTATTACGACTTGAATCTCGAGTTTCGTAGTTTCGATATCCAAATGTGTGCGAAAGCGAATTGACCGCCCATGTTCCATGCAAAACGAAAACAGTTCGCATCGCAACACACCAGACAACCCAACTCAGGCTATATCGAACAGCTTCGGAAGTCAGCCCGCCACTGACAAAGTACCCTGTCACCGCACCGGCGATGGCGAACAGAAATGCATGCCCAACGTAAACGAAAAACCAACCTACATAGCGTTCCATGTTCAAGTAGAACGGATCACGCAGCAAGTCGCGCACGTAGCGTTCATAGTGGCTGGTCTTGTCCAAGTCCTTGTGTCGATAAATAACCCAGCCCATGTGTCCCCACATAAAGTTCACCAGTGGTGAATGTGGGTCAGGTTGTTTGTCACTGTGCTGGTGGTGCATCCGGTGAATGGCAACCCAGCGAGCCGGTGAGTCTTGTAAGTTGCACATGCCCAGAAGTGCAAATGAGTGCTCCAACCATTTCGAGCAAGTGAACCCACGGTGGGTCAACATGCGGTGATAGCCAATGGTGATGCCCAGCATCCCAAAGAAGAAGTGACCTAAGATGCCAAGCACAAGACCCGATACGGTGAACAGGTAACCCGCAAACCCAGGAATGATTGCCAACAGCGCAATGACATGCACCGTTCCAAGACTGGCCACGTATTCCCACAAGATCCGAAACGGTTGTGTTTCGTCAGGGTGAGGCAATCGCTGTGAATCGTTCGCCGTGACAGATTCTGAATCCACAGTTTCATCAGTATTGTGAGACTGTTCTTCTGATACTTCAGTACTCATCAGATCAAATTGCCTTGATTGGTCCGAGATCATTAGCCATATCAAATGGCGGTCGAACGACTTTCACGATGAAATTTTTGCGACGAAGAGGTCGGTACAAACAAAAACCGACCGCGTGAACAGTCACCCGCGATCGGCCACCAAACTTTACGCAGAATCGATCGATCAAACTATGATTCGTCGTCGGCAGCTTTCTTGACCTTCTTTTTCTTCTTCAGCGATACTTTTTGAACGCGAACTTTGGCCATGCCGACAACGCCCGCGTCTTCGCTGAATTTGTCTTGCTTGATCAGCTGTGCCACACGCTCAGCGCGGGTCAGAACGTTACGGCTCTTGATAGCGCCGGCTTTCACCTTGAGGCTGGAATCCAACGTCATGACTTACTACTCTGTTATCGAATTGAAAGAGATTCTGGTTGCGTAATTTAGGATTCCGAACGATACAGAAACCAGCCTATTTTCGCAAGGTTTGAAGTACGAAAAACCGCTGGCATGTGATCAAATCACCCTAAACTGCCCTCCAATGCCACAAATCCGGCGGCGAAGCCCGAAAGCCGCAGCGTCCTGCGTGCGTTTAGCTCTCCCGTGCATGGCATTATTGGCGGAAAACTCATCATTCATCGTCTCATCACTCGACCGATCGCCACCCTATTGCATTCATGAAGTCAAAATCGGTCCTGCTGACACTCGCCAAGTTCGCGATTCCTATCACCATCATTTGGTTTCTGCTTGCCAATCATGTCACCGATGAACAGTGGCATGACTTGAAAACACATCCAAAAGACTACGGATTGCTGGCAGCGGCCTTGGCGGTTGCGATCGCCGCGATGAGTCTTTCGTTTGCTCGCTGGTGCATTCTGGTGCGTTGTCACGATATCGAACTCAGCATGGTGGAAGCCTTTCGACTGGGGTCCATTTGTTTTTTGCTAAGTTTCGTTTCCGTAGGCAGCGTTGGCGGTGACCTGTTCAAAGCTGTCTTTCTGGCCAAACGGCGGCCTGGCAAACGCGTCGAAGCGGTTGCCTCGGTGTTGGTCGACCGTGGGGTTGGGCTGTATGGACTGCTGCTGATTGTTGCGATCGGTCTGCTTTTTCTTGCTCCCACCGATACAGCATCGTTGGTTGACGATGGGACGGAAAGTTCAACCGTGAACATTCCGACGATCAAGAATGCAACACTTGCGTTGACGGCCCTCGGATCAATCGTTTTGGCCATCCTTGTTTTCGGTGGAAAAGCAGTCGATGGATTGATCCAACGCGGAATCAAGCTGCCAGTGGTGGGAACTCTTATTCAGCGGATAGGACCACCGCTGCGAATGTTCGGCGACCATCCCATTGCGTTTGGCGTGTCGATCATCATGAGCATGGGAGTCCATATTGGATTCGTGATCAGCATGTATCTGATTGCCACTGCCATGTATCCAGACACGCCAACACTTTCGGACCATTTTGTCATCGTACCGATCGGATTGTTGGCGTCAGCTTTGCCGATTACTCCGGGCGGCGTCGGAGTTTTAGAAGGCACGATCGAAGGTTTGTATCGCATCATTCCTACCACGCCAACATCCGCCTCCGGGACGATGGTCGCCCTGGTCTTCGAGGCGGTAAAAGTCATCATGGCGCTAATCGGCACAGCTTTTTACTGGGCCGCGAACGAAGAAGTCAAAGAAAGTTTGGAAGCCGCCGAGGAAGAAGGCGCACAGCAAAATCAAGAATCGTAGCTCCTGGCACCAAAGCAACACTGAACTTGAAAACCAGCAACACGACTTTAAAACACTCAGAGATAGATGGACGACTGGATCTCAAGGTCTTACCTCTGACAATGTGCCTCTACATGTTAATGGCTGGGCTTTTGGCTACTTGGCTTGCATCCTGGTTCGTATCTGTGGAACTGGGAAAGCCATGGGGAGTTCTTGGCATTGCACTGGTGATTGGTTCATATCTCAATATCAAATGGTGCTTTCGCATCTTTTCTGCGGCAAACACGAACACAAATACGACCAAGCCTGCTTTGGCGATTGTTGACAGCGGACCCTACAAACTCAGTCGAAACCCAATGTATCTGAGCTATGTGGTTGCCTATGCGGGAATGTCGCTAGTTGCCAATTCCATTGTAATGCTGGCGCTCACGCCGGGCTTCATGCTATGGCTGACTCAGTGGGTGATCAAACCAGAAGAGTCATACTTGGCAAAACACTTTGACGAGGACTATTTGAAGTTCAAAGGATCGGTGCGCAGGTGGTTCTAGGATGCGAAGCCTGGTAACGCTTGTAATCACAAAGCCGCCAGGCTAGGATGACTGGCTCCGACGAAGGCAGAAACACCGTGTTTTACGTATTTTGCATGGGCAAAAAATCACAAACTCTCGCGTGACGATTTTCCAATCGTCTACGACTCAATTTGAAAGGGATCGGAATCCAGTTCTCAATTAAGGCCAATTCATGTTCGCGACAAACCACAGAAACGCAATTGTCAGCTGCGCCGTACTCCTGTTTTGCTTCAGCAGTTCACTCGGCAGATGTCCGGCCGAAGACCCCCTGTCGTTCCAGTTGTCATCTCGAACATGGCATGACAACACAGGAGACTACACCGTCAACGCTGCTTTGGTGGCCTATGAAAACCGCAACTTGACGCTTCGAACGGCGCAAGGAAAATCGATTCGAATTTCAATCGACAAAATCAGTGCATCGGACCAAAACTACGCGCTCGCAAAAATTCGAGCCAAGCGGCGAATATGGGAACTTCGCCATCGTCGGGGGACAGAGTCCAGCCAGTTTCGTTTCAGCGATCTTTCAGATGAACCCCAACCATCAAAATCCAAGCCGCAAGAAACAGACAAGCCACAAACTTTCGTCAGCGCTACCGCAGCCAATTCGGAACCAATTGATTGGCTGTGCATCAACAAAGTACAACAAGCGGCTTGGCCGGACCAAAAACTAATCCTGTGGTTTCGTGTCAACGGCGATCTTTCGGGATTCATGTGAAGCGCCGGACACCGCATGAGAACCGTGTCGTTCTCTGATGCCCGCGTAAGAAAAGAACTGTCCGAAAATTTCATTTGCGCTCACACGAATATTCATGGCTCCGAATTCTGTGGAAGCTCACATGAACACGCACTCGATTCGACGCCGGGCGAATGTGGTCGCGGCGCTGGTCGACAGAATGTGCAATTGGTTTTCTTAAGCCCCGCTGGAAAACTGATTCATGTTTCAACAGGTTTTTTGTCTCCTGTTGATCTGATGGGTGAAATAGTTTTCGCAAAAAAAGTGCACAAAGCAACTCATCAGCAAACCAAGCGAATCCAATGTGCAAGAACGCGAGAGATGCATATTGCACGGATGATGAAACTAGGGTTTAGCGAGTTCGAAATTCAAAACACCAGTCGACAGAATGAGGAACTCCTAAGTCGAACCGGCTTCAGTTCAAGCGACAACAGTGGAGAGAGCGACATTCGGGTTAGCCAAGCGCGAATGTTACGTGATGCAAAATTCGTCATCAGTAATCCGATGATCGACATATTCGCTTTTCAGTCAAGAATCTCGCCACTCGTTGGAAGGCACCGAGCGTTTTTTGGCAGTAAGCCTGATGATGAAAAGGGGATCTCTACCCATGCCTCCCCTGCCCGTACCCGCGACCGAAATTGACTCCGGCGAAGAGCAAGTGGGCGAAAGCAACCACAGCCAAACGATCTCTCATGGTCTTGGTTCCTGACCAAGGCGACTGTCAGACTGCCGATTTTAATCGCGTGACATTCACTGGCCGTCCCGACTACGAATCGGGATTGGTCGTTTTGAGCAGACTTTTAGGCCTTGGCTTTGGCGATTTTACGGCCATTAGTACTAAGCCTACGTTCAGTACCAAAAAGAATTCATTTGACGACAGCGTCGCATTTCTGCCGTGATTTCCGGGCTAAATCACGATTTGGCTTTGATATCAGTACGGCTGGCAGGTTTGCTTTAGGTTCCCAGAAAGGCTAATATCCTTCCCTCTTGTTGCGGAATCTATTGTTAGGAGCAGTCAAATGAATGGTGTAAGTATTCGGTTTACCCGATCTTGTCCAACTTGCGGACGGCGCATTGAGATTCAAGCTTCGCTTCTTGGCCGAACGGTTGGTTGCACTCATTGCGGCGCCGAGTTCACGGCTAATTCGACTGATGAACCAG
Organism: uncultured Pirellulaceae bacterium; assembly: GCA_964398215.1. GTDB lineage: Bacteria > Planctomycetota > Planctomycetia > Pirellulales > Pirellulaceae > CAYNNP01. The sequence goes on from CAYNNP010000178.1 coordinate 8,319, forward strand.
TCATCCATTGTGACGAAGGCAACCAGTTGATGGCTCGAGTCGAGAAAGCTCTCGGACAGCCAACAGTCCAGCTGCGAGACACAATCGTCTGAGCAAGATTCCGGCAGCGGTCCGGAACGTCCAAGGCTAACAACAGGCGGCATACGAACCTTCAGCCGCTAATCTTGTTACGAAGCTGCCGAAGCTTTCCAAGCAATCGTCGCGACAAGCTGTGATGCTGGGAATACGTGTTTTTCATTTGCCTTGGTGTGATTTCTGGATATGAAATCGTTTGGCAGTTTTCGGAAGACAGCACTCCAGGTACGACCGAAAAATGCTGATTTACGACAAGCGAAATCTGGCTTTGACGCAGAATGTCGCCTATCAAAATCCCTTCGCTGTGACCGCGTTCATGTTCTTTCACGACGGGCTCGCCAATGTCCGAATCAGCAACCAACTGGGCGCACCTTCGGCTTAGGAAATACGCGTTTGTATCAGCGTACGGTGCCTTGTCCCACTGCAAGCCCGAAGGCGGATTGCCGTAGTAGTCGTATTGACGGTAGCCACAATCGACAAGCCGCTGAACGTTGACGTAGCAATCGTCATTGCACTTAAAGACATAGTCAAACTGGTAGTGTTGCACCGCGTACTCCAAAAACGCTTGCATCTTTTCTGCGTCATCAGTATCCGAACAAGAAAGCAGAAGCTTCTTTCCCGCGCGCTTCAATTCACTTGCGCCTCCTGCAAAGAACACAATTTCGGTGTCGTTTGGCAGGAGCTTTGCCCAGGTACGTGAAATCGCTTGCTGCCTTTCAATCGCTCCTTGCGTCGTCATGACCGCAACAAGAATTCGTTTACCGCCAATTGGCGTTGACGCATCCCGCGCGGGCAGCACCTCATCAAACATCAAACGCATCGATGGGTCTACACAGCCATTACGCAGCTCGACAAAGTTACCAATGCTTTTGCGAAGATCATCGGGCGTATGCTTGCGCGTGATCGAATGCGTTTCTAGCTGCGGAACGTCAAAGACGTCATAAATCCGCCGGAAAAACTTCGCTTCATCTTTCAACAGATCCTCGTAATGCATGATCTCAGTGGGGCAATCGAACCGCTGCGAAAAATTGATCACCGCATCATTCTGTGCCTTGGCAAGATCCATTTGTTTTTGGAATTGATCCGGATCAATATCGCCGATACCAACCACTTGCGACTCGTTGGAAACATTCCAAACGTTGCTAACCTTGTGCAAGTTTTCTGCTCGGCAAAACGAGAAAGCTTGCTTCACAATGTTAGCGCGCAACAGCAACACAACTTGTTCAATGGCCGCATCGACGAGCGTTTCGTAAAAACGATCCAATCCCTTTTCGGTCCACTCGCCAGGATAAAGCTTCGTCTTGAATCCAACCCATTTGGTATCAACGCTACAAGTTTGCGAGAAAAAGCTCTTGGTGAGAGCCAACTGCTTGCTCAATCGGCGATCCTCATCCGGCTCGGATCGATGCTTGTCAAGAATCTCACCCGCCGCGTGAATCATCGGATGGTGATCCATTTTTTCGATCACGTATGTGCTGCCGGTTCGTCCCGGCATCAGCATCAAGAAATTCTTGTGAGGGATATCCATCGATGTTTGTCGTGTTGCAAGAGTATCCGAATGATCCCATCACGAATCGAGCCACGGTAGCGAAAATCGGGGGTTCTCGTTCAGTTTTCCAACAATCTTCGTCGCGAAACAGTGAACTTCCACTGGTTCAATGCGTACAGCTTGTTTGTTCCCAAATCGCGAGTAATTCAATAGTGCGATTGTGTTGGAAACGAATTCCGTTTCAAATCGATCGTTAACCTGCCTGTCCGCCTTGCTTGCGACTTCATGCCCGAATCAGATTCCAACCAGCACAATCCATACCGCCCGGCGTCGGAAGTCCCATTGGACCAGAGTGAAGCGGTTCAACCAAGGCGTTCACTGCCAAGGCGGATTCTAAATTGGCTGGAAGTCGATCGAGCGGTGTTCTATGCGATCATCGCGCGCGGCTGGCAGTTTATCGCTGGACCGATCACGATCATCATGATCACCCAGTTCTTTCCCGAAGAAGTGCAAGGGTATTACTACGCGTTTTGGAGCGTTGTGGCTCTGCAGCAGTTATTCGAGCTGGGGTTTCCACAAGCGGTTCTGAACTTTGCAAGTCACGAATGGTCCAAGCTGGAGGCCAACGACACGGATCTGGAACATGCCGACCCCGACACGGTGTCGCGTCTATCCAGTTTGTTGCGCTCATCGCTTATCTGCTACGCGGTCACCGCAGTTTTGTCGACGCTGTTGGTCTTCATTTCTGGCTGGGTCATGTTTTCGCGCGATGAGTTTGCCAACGAAGTCACTTGGCGAGCACCATGGATCGCGATGTCGTTGTTGTCGATGGTTGTGTTCACTGCATCACCGCTGCTGGTCCTTTTGGAAGGCTGCAATCAGGTCAAAGCGGTTTACAAAATGCAGTTTGCTCGAGCGGTCTTGGGCAACGTTGCTGTGTGGATCGCAATTGCTTATGGCGCCAATTTATGGGCCCTCGTGTATGCAACAATCGTCAAACTGGTTTGCGAAGGTTACCTGATACTGATTGTCTATCGAAAGTTTTTTGCCAAGCTGATTCGTAAACCTACTGGCGCGACGATCGATTGGCGAAAGCAGATTTGGCCCTTTCAGTGGAAGATTGCTCTTCGAGGTTTCTTTGGATATTTGAATATCCAAATTTTGAATCCGGTCGTGTTCGTCTTTCAGGGAGCGATCCCGGCAGGGCAACTTGGGATGGTGCTACAAGTATTGACTGCCATTCAATCCGCGTGCGCGTCGTGGTTAAGGACACGCGCCGCGATGCTGGGGATCTTGGTAGCCAAGCAGGATTTCCAAGAACTTAACCGAGTATTTTATCGCGTCGGTAAAGTCGCCTTGTGGGTGCTCTGTATCGCAATGGGCAGTTTTTGCATACTGAACTGGGGGCTTCATTGGTGGCAGCTGGGCATAGCGAGTCGATTTTTGCCGCCTTGGGAAACGCTTTGCCTAGCATTTGGATTTTTGGCGATCACGGTGATGGAATTTCAGTTGGTCTATATGCACGCCCACCAAAGAGCACCGTTCCTGTTCATCGGGATCGCTTGCGCAATCGCAAGCGGGCTCTTGATCTGGTGGTGGGGATATTGGATAGGAGTGACCGGCGCGTGCTTGGCGTTCCTGGTCATCAATTTCCTGATCAAGTTGCCTTTGTTCTGCTACTTGTTCGGCACGTTCTGCCGAGACTACCACAAGGATCGTGAGCACATCGATCCGGCTTAGCACTTACGCAGGGTGAATCACTTTTTCAAGGTAGGCAACATAGTAGCTCGGCTGTCCCAGCCGAGACCTGCCAATTCCTCGGCTCGGAGAGCCGAGCTACTTTAAGCAGTTTGAAAAACTGCTTTGCCCTGAGCACTTACGGCAATGGCCGGGTAATCGCACATCCAAACGCCATGTACAGCAGCATAAATATTGTTCCGATGACTTGTTCTGCCTAAGTCGACGGTTTGCTAGTTGAAACAACGCGTATAGTATTTATACAACGACGTAGCAGCAGGCGATTTTGTTTTTCCGCTTCGCTAACGAACCAGGTATTCGGCTTTTCTGAGAAGCACAGCGTCTTGGTGGTGTCGTCGGAAAAAGAGACCTTTTCACCATTACTTAAAGAACTCGATACCGCTCTTGAAATAGATAGAAATGGCAACGAAAGAAAACTACATCCCATTGGAAGGTTACCATAGCTACGACGAGACGGAGATGATTCAGCGCAGTCGCTGGTTCTATGAGCAAGTGCGTCGGCGACGTACTGTACGCGATTTTTCTAGTGAACCGGTTCCAATGGAAGTCATTCGTTGGGCGATCCAAGCCGCTGGAACCGCGCCCAACGGCGCGAACCTTCAGCCTTGGCATTTCGTTGTGATCTCGGACTCGCAAACCAAATCAAAAATCCGGCTTGCCGCAGAAGAAGAAGAACGCGAATTCTACAACCGCCGAGCGAGTCAAGAATGGCTGGAAGCGTTGGAACCACTGGGAGTGGACGAGTTCAAACCGTTCCTGGAAAAGGCGCCTACACTCATCGCGATCTTTTCCAAGTCCTATGAAGTCAACGATGACGGCAGTAAGACCAAGACTTACTATCCGACTGAATCTATCGGCATTGCGACAGGAATGTTGATCACGGCACTGCATCATGCCGGGGTTGCCACGTTGACTCACACGCCAAGCCCCATGCGTTTTTTAAATCAAATTCTTGATCGGCCGAACAACGAGCGGCCGTTCTTGTTACTGGTCGTCGGCTACCCAGAAGCCAGTGCGTCGGTCCCAAAGATATCCAAGAAGACGCTTGACGAGATCGCCACCTTCATCTGAATGAGGCCGGGTTAACGACTAGGCCAATCGTCCGCTATGATGCGGGCATGGATGTTTTTCTGCAGTATGGCTTGCTGGCCTCGATCTTGTGCACCGGAATCTTTGTGCAGGCCGCTGCGGGTTTCGCTGGTGGACTGTTCATTATTCCGATCCTATTGTGGTGTGATGAAGGATTGCCAGAAGCCCAGGCCTCGTTGCTGGTTGCCACAATCCCACAAAACAGTTTGGGGCTATGGTCGCTGCGAGACACATTGGAACGCAAGGCGATTCTTTGGCCAGGCATCGGGCGCGTTGGTTTTCTGCCGCTGGGAATGTTGGTTCTGTGGCTACTGGAGTCAACAGTTACAAGTACTCAGCTACGGCAGTTGGTAGGCGGAGCCGTATTGTTGATCACGATGCTGGTCATCCTGTATCGACCAGAACCTCGCGAGAAGCTAATGCCAATTTGGGCGATTCTCGCATTTCCGATCTCGGGATTTTGCCAAGGTTTAGTCGGAATGGGCGGGCCCGCTATGGTGTTTTGGGTTCAAGCCCATGACTGGAGCACGCGGCGAATTCGCGGATTCATGTTCGCGATGTACTTGATCAGCATCGGACCATCTCTTTTGATTCTGTACCTGTTCTTTGGTGACCGTATCATTCGCCCAGCACTACTGGCCGCCGCGACCACGCCCCTGCTAATGGTCGCAACAGCATTGGGGCTACGCTGTGGAACCTGGTTAGGCCGCAAGCGTTTGCGTGCTGTTACATTGACATTGCTGTTGATGGTTGGAATCGCAGGTGTATTCGCACCGATGATCAACACGTTGCTCATGCCAGCCAAGTAAAGCCACAACCATCAAGACAGGATGTGAGTTTTTTGTTTTGTGAGCGGCGAGGCTAGCCGCCGTTTTTGTGGCGTTCGATTTCTGCGCAAATTAGCAGACAACTAACGAAAGGCGTTTCCCAAAAAATCACAGACAACACGGCCGGTAGGAACCTTGTCTTTACCCACAACTGCTTGGCCCAAAAGCTCGAAAACACGGGATTACGCAACAGCGGAGCTGTTTAACAACACAGCCTGTGGTCGCGCAGCGCACCACAGGTCGTTTGCCCGAATCAACCAACCCGAACCCTGAAAGGGTTTCACAACAGCGACGTTTGTCGAACACCTTCGGCGTTCATG
>CAYNNP010000179.1:0-9661 GCA_964398215.1 uncultured Pirellulaceae bacterium
GATCAGCCTTCGACGTCGATGCCCATGCTGCGGGCGGTGCCTTCGATCATGCGTGCAGCTTGATCGATGCTGCGAGCATTTAAGTCGGCGAACTTCTTTTGAGCGATTTCTTCGCACTGTGCCCGTGTGACTTTGGCTACTTTATTGCGATTTGGAACGCCGCTGCCCTTGGCGATTCCAGCTGCTTGTTTCAGTAGAGATGCTGCTGGTGGGCTCTTTGTGATGAAGTCGAAACTTCGGTCGTTGTAGACCGTCACGATGACTGGAATCGGAGTTCCATTGTACTCTTTGGTGCGATCGTTGAACGCTTGGACAAATTGACCAAGGTTCACGCCGAATTTACCAAGCGATGTACCAACCGGTGGCGCTGGTGTTGCTTGACCACCGGGGACCTGAAACTTTGCCTGACCTGTTACTTGCTTTGCCATGATTCTAAATTTTTAGCTTGTTAGTTGATTGTTGTATTAGGTGGCTGTGGACTACAGCGGTTCGACTTGCCAATGATCCAATGTCATCGGCACGCTGCGGCCGAATATGTTGATGTACACAGTGACCTTGCCATTGGCTTCGTCTACCGTATCCACGTCGCCTTCCTGATTCTGGAAGTTGCCTTCCTTGATTCGAACCCGATCGCCAACCTTGAACGGGATCGTTGTTTTGATGGGCTGGTCCTCATCATCTTCCTCATCAACCTTCTTGATGAAGCGATCGATATCGGACTGTTCCATCGGCATCGGCTTGCCAGCGGCCCCGGTGAAGTCACTGATGCCATTGGTTTCTCGGACCAGAAACCATGTGTCGTCGTTGATGATCATTTTGACCATGATGTAGCCAGGCAGCAGCCTGCGCTTTGTCACACGTCGTTTACCATCACGTGTGAATGTTGCGACGTCCTCGGTGGGTACGAAGATTTCTTCAAAGTACTCGCTCATTCCTTCCATGGCGACTCGTTTGCGCAGTGTATCGGCAATCGATTCTTCGCGATTGAAGGCAACCTTGAGGATGTACCAGTCGACCTTGGGGCCATCTTCGTCGGCTGGCTCGGATTGAACTGGCGCCGTTTCAGTTGCCTCGGCTTCAGGTGCATCATCATCGGATGAACCTTCTGCTTGAACTGGCTCGGTATCGTCAGCATCAACAGTTTGCTCAGGTGATTCGGCCACATCAGAAGCAACGGCACCTTCGGCTTCATCGCCGCCGGTGACGTCTGTTTGCGTTTCCGATTCCTCTGGGATACTCACGTAATCACCTGTTCCTGTCCGAGACTGCATTTGGATTAGAAAAAAAGATTCTAGCTGCCGATTCCAATCGTTTCAAAGATGGTTTTCCAGACGATATCGAAAAGGAACAATGCCATCGCAAGAAAGAAGATTGTGAAAATCACGACGATTGACGCCCGAATCAACTCTTCTTTTGTTGGCCAAGTCACCTTGTTCATCTCGGCTTCGACCGCGATCAAAAAGTCGGCGAACGGAGGCCAATTCACAAGCCGATATCCGATCCACAATCCAGTGGCCAACAGAGCCCCAGGGATTGCCATGACCAGGTACGAACCAGCAGCCAGTTGACTTCGCAATGCAGCGTACAGGCACCAGCAACCGAAGGCCACAACCAGCCAAACGCCAAGCGCCGTCAACTGACGAACGATTCGGCCTTGGTTAGGTTTGAATACTGCTGAGTTGAAAAGCTCGGAGATCAGAGAAGCGTTTTTACCGCTGCTACTGCTGCCTCCGCCCTTAGCACTGCTTGATCGAGCTATGTCTCTAGACACCCGATTGCTCCTGTAAAGTAAAAGTAAAGTTCGTCATGTCCATATAAACCGAACTCTAATTGATTCGCTTGAAATTGCACTTTCTTGGTGGCATCAACGCGATGCCAGCCAAATCAAAGCAGGGGCGGAGGGACTTGAACCCGCAACCGCTGGTTTTGGAAACCAGTGCTCTGCCAATTGAGCTACACCCCTGAGGGCGAGTTCAGAAAGTGCAACCAGTGCTATTCCTGAACTCATTGGCTCTTTACGTCCAATGACCAACGGAGCATTTCGCAACCGCTGGTCATTGAAGTTTTACCGTTTGCCAGTTGTGTTGATGTTCAACGCACCAAAACAACTGCCTATAGGATAGTCTTACTCGACGATCTTTGTCACTACGCCAGATCCGACCGTTTTACCGCCTTCACGAATAGCGAAACGGACACCATCGTCCATCGCGATCGGTTTATGCAGTTCAACGGTGACCTTCACGTTGTCACCAGGCATGCACATTTCAGCATCTACCAGGTTCGCCGTTCCGGTCACGTCAGTTGTACGGAAGTAAAACTGTGGGCGGTATCCACTGAAGAATGGTGTGTGACGACCACCCTCATCTTTGCTCAAGCAGTAAACTTCTGCCTCGAACTTGGTGTGAGGAGTGATACTTCCAGGCTTAGCCAGACACTGGCCACGTTGGATGTCTTCGCGTTTAACACCACGAAGCAAGCAACCAACGTTTTCGCCCGAACGTCCTTCTTCCATTTCCTTGCGGAACATCTCGACGCCAGTACAGGTCGTCTTGGTAGATTCGGCTTGCAGGCCAACGATTTCGACTTCTTCGCCGACCTTCACAACGCCGCGCTCGATTCGACCGGTAGCAACCGTACCACGACCTTCGATTGAGAAAACATCCTCAATCGCCATCAGGAACGGCTTGTCGTCTTCACGAACTGGCTCAGGAATGTGTGCATCCAAAGCGTCCATCAATTCGCTGATGCACTTGCTTTTCTCTGGATCAGATGGGTTTTCGTATGCAGGAAGTGATGAGCCCTGAATGACAGGAACGTCATCGCCAGGGAAATCGTACTTCGAGAGCAATTCACGTGCTTCGAGTTCGACTAGTTCCAGCAATTCTGGATCATCAACCAAGTCGCACTTGTTCAGGTAGATCACGATGTACGGAACGCCGACCTGACGAGCAAGCAGAACGTGCTCTTTGGTCTGTGGCATTGGCCCATCGGCAGCTGAAACGACCAAGATCGCTCCATCCATTTGGGCCGCACCCGTAATCATGTTCTTGACAAAGTCAGCGTGGCCTGGGCAGTCAATGTGAGCGTAGTGACGGTTGTCACTTTCATACTCAACGTGTGCTACCGCAATCGTTACTGTCTTTGTTTCATCACGTACGGTACCACCCTTTGCGATGTCCGAATAACCCTTGGCTTCCGCCAAGCCCTTTGCTGCCTGAACAGCAAGGATCGCGCCTGTTGTCGTTGTTTTTCCATGGTCAATGTGCCCGATGGTGCCAACGTTAACGTGGGGCTTTTTACGTTCGAATTTATCCTTGGCCATTGTTAATTCACCTACATGTGCTGGAGCCATTACCAACCGAGAGATACGCTCCTGGTTAGCCCAAAATCGACAATGCCCGCGTTTGCACCCACGGTTTGTTCACTGTCGCTCGGTCGCGCCTAACACGCTCGTTCAAATTTGGAACGAAACGAAATGGAATGGTCGTGTCCCACGCTGGAACACGATCAGAATGCTAAAAGTGTATGTATCCAACAGTCGTCAAAAAATGAGTTCCTGCTGAAGTCGTATTTGTTGCGGAATATGCCCGACCTTGCAATTGCTGATTCCCAAAATTTGAGCACCAAATCTGCTTTTTCCCAAGAATTCTGGGCCTGAGTCCTGCTTGGCGACTTTTTGCGACTCCGCCAATGCGCTCCAAAAACGCTATTGTGCAAGAATCGGCCGCCTTGTAGGTCCGCAAGTCGGTTGACTGAGCCGACAAGCTGACCATCGCTTGATTCAACTGTTTTTTGCCAATTTGATCTGACCCTGAACTTCTTTTCGTCTCCTTTGACACAAAAAATACCTACCTTGGCGAAAAACGCGCCGGCTAGGTCCTCCAGGGCGGAAAACGACATCGCTTGCCTTTGATAAACCAGTGAACCACCAGATGTTTCTGTGAAGCCACGTCTGAGCAGTTCTGGCAACGTTGGCAAGACGCCTTATGGTAGAACCAGGTTCGTTTGGATGCGAAATGTGGTCTTCCGTCTCCAGGCTTGCCCACACGGGCTGGTTCGCGGCGAAGCTCGCACACGCCAGGATCAGACGGATTAAGATTGTGTCGTTTCTTAAAGCTGCTGCCGTGGGAGAGTAACTATGCGTCTTGTGTTGATGCTTTGTGCCGTAATGATCTTTGCCTCGTCTTTCGCACTTGGACAAGAATCGGGGCTCAGCTCGGATGGAAAAGTCAACAAGGATGTCCGCCTTGGTGACCTGCGTACACTGAACAGCTACTTTCCATTCCAGTCAATCGAGGACTGGAAGGCTTGGCCGGAACGGCGTGACGAGATTCGAACTCGGATCCTGGTTTCACAAGGTTTGTGGCCCATGCCTACCAAGACAGATCTAGGTGCAGTGGTTCACGGCCGGGTCAAGCGCGACGGATACACCGTTGACCGTGTTTTTTTTGAATCGTACCCCGGTCACTTTGTAACAGGCAGTCTGTATCGACCAGACGGCAAGCAAGGACCATTTCCGGTGATTCTCTCGCCGCATGGTCACTGGTCGAACGGTCGTTTTTACCAAGCACCCGATCCGCAAGCACGCAAAGCGCTTGCTGATGGTGCCGAGAGATTTGAAAACGCGGCACGTTTTCCAATCCAGGCTCGCGCGGTCCAGCTCGCGCGAATGGGCTGCATGGTTTTCATTTACGACATGACCGGAAATGCAGATTCAATTCAACTTGGCCACCGACCAGATCGCTGGCAGCACTTGGACAAAGCTAAAGACTGGGGGTACTTTTCTGCGCAGGCTGAACTGAGGCTGCAAAACATGATGGGGCTTCAGACCTGGAATTCGATTCGTGCAATAGATTTCTTATCTGAGCTACCCGATGTGGACACAAAACGGATCGGTGTGACTGGTGCCAGCGGCGGCGGGACTCAGTCAATGATCATTGGTGCAGTCGATGACCGGATCGCCGCTGCGATGCCTTGCGTGATGGTTTCAACGGCCATGCAAGGCGGATGCACATGTGAGAACGCGCCCTACATGAGAATCGATCAAGGCAACATTGATATTGCCGCTGCGATCGCACCACGACCATTGGGTTTGACGGCTGCAGATGACTGGACGGTTGAACTGCGCACGAAAGGATTTCCGGACCTAGTCAACTTGTATGAAAAATCTGGCCACCGCGCACGATTGACTGCCGCGTTCAATACTCATTTCAAACACAACTACAACCATGTGAACCGCGCGGTGATGTATGACTTTTTCAATCGCCACTTTGCTCTCGGTTTTGATTCGCCTGTGTTAGAAAGTGACTTTGTCCCACTCACACAAGCAGAAGCGTCGGTTTGGACAGACAAGTATCCTGCACCCAGTGGTGCCGCGGTTGGTGATTCACATGAGGTCGCGCTGTTAAAAACAGTGACTGGCAATTCAGATGAAACTTTGGATGCGATTCGAACCAAAAACAAAGATGAATTCAAAAACGTCGTGACCAAGGCGTGGGATGTGATCATTGGTCGGCGGATATCGGACGTCGGGCCCGTCGCCTTTCAAGACGTTCATCAGTCGACGTCAGGCGAGATCACTATCAAGACTGGCTTGATCAGTCACGCAGCTGCTGGTGAGTTGGTTCCGATACTCGTCGCGACCAAGAAAGACGAAGCTGTTAACGGTGTGGCTATTTGGTTAACGGACACAGGCAAGAGTGGCGTTTTGGAAAACGGTCAGCTTGGAAAAACCGGGCGTGCGATTTTGGAGTCCGGTAGTGCGCTGGTCGCAGTGGATTTGTTCGGACAAGGCAGGCCCGTTTCAGACCAGGAAGAAGCTGGGAAGCAGCGACATTGGTTTCAACGGAAGGGCGAAAATGGATGGGAAAAGTTCAGCGGTTACACCTATGGATACAATCACACCATGTTTGCACGCCGAGTCCATGATGCTCTTTCCGTGATCAAGTACGCGAGTTCGCTTGGTTCAAAAATCACGGTGGTTGGCGACGGTCGAGAGTCAGGTCCCGTTGCGGTCGCGACGATCGCACAAGCGGATGGTCAGATTTCAAGGATACTGGAACGTAGCGACGGATTTAGTTTTGCCTCTGTAACGGATCAGTTCGACGCGATGTTTGTTCCCGGAGCGGTCAAGTATGGTGACCTAGCGACCCTTCGGGGCCTGTTCAAGGATTCGATTGCAGCGTTTAAAGATCAAACTGCACTCATCAAATTAACGGGCCTTTCCAAGACTTCGGTGGCCAAATAGAACAAGTCGATTAACCTAGCAGTAGTGAACAGATCTGCAAATCACCGGATGCCTAATGCCTGACGCACCTGACATGAGCGAAGAGTCAGCGATTGTTGGTTCACCGAATGGGCGACCTGAAGTTCCCGAGCCACCGTTTTGGAAGCAGTTCTTGGCTCCCTGTTTGTGGCTCATTGCTTTCGTTCCTTTGCTGGTCGTGCATTTCATCAATATGTGGCACCGTCCACAGTATCAATACTTTCCCTTTGTGATTGCGATGGTTGGGTATTTGATTTGGACGCGTGCGGAGAGGATTCCAGACAACCAGATCGGTCCTGTTCGTCGCAAACGTGCCTATGCATTGCTGGCGATCGCGTTTGCTATGTTCCTGCTTGGGACCGCGTTCTTTTCGCCCTGGTTTGTTGCTGTCGGTTTTGTGTTCGCGTTTGGTGGCACTCTGCTAATCGTGCGGGAACAGTTTCATCTCTCCAATGCGTTTGGAATTTGGTTAGTTGCCTGTTTGTTGATTCCGCTACCTGGAGAGATTGACGTCAAGCTTTCGCAATTGCTTCAACGATTGACAACAGTCGTCAGCGGCAATCTGCTCGATCTAGCTTGGGTGCCAAACATTGTGGAAGGCACGACGTTGATCTTGGCGACGAAGCGACTTGGGATCGAGGAAGCTTGCAGTGGTATCGTTTCAATGATGGCGATCGTTGCAAGCTGCTTGATGCTTGCTGTGCTTTCAAATCGCGCTTTGGTTCATTCAATCATTTTGGTTCTCAGCGGGATCGCGTGGGCAGCCGTGACGAATGTTCTGAGGATTGTAACTTTGGGAATCGCGTTCGAGAAAATCGGGATTGACCTATCCGAGGGCTGGCGGCATGACCTGCTTGGACTGGTGTTGTTTTCGATAGCCTTAGTGTTGGCGGTTAGCACGGATCGACTGCTTTGCTTTTTGTTGTCTCCTATTGAGTCAGATTTTGGCGAAGGATTCTCGAAGCTGATTGGCGCATGGGATTATGTTGTTGGGATATTGAATCCAACCGTAGAGTCCGTCGTGGAGACTCGGCCAACAGCGTCGGAGTTGCCACTGTCAATGGTGTCGAAACCGCTCCTGGGTTTGGCCGGCGCATTTTTAGTGCTTGGGTTAGCATCATCGGCCTATGGAGTGGTTCGTACTGCTGCGGGCGAGTCGCTTGCGTTTTCACCTAAATCAGATTCGATTGTGGGCAAGCTCGTGGAGGAATCGTTGCCAGAGAAGATCGGAGATTGGCGACGGGTGAGTTTCAAGGACTCCCATGCCAAGCGGTTGTTTGCGCAGGAATCAAAGGTTTGGATTTATGAAAACGGCGAGCAGCAGGCCACATTTGCCGTCGACTTTAGCTTTCCTGCTTGGCACGACCTGTGCGTTTGTTACAGCAAAATCGACTGGTCACAAAACGGAAAATCGATTCTTCGCAGATCCGACGAGCCTGGCGGTGATTTTCTTGCATCAGAATTTTACCAGGGCAACGCTGCCGAAGCGGAACTGCTTTATTGCTTGGTAGAAAACAACGGCGCGCCCTACGCGCCGCCGGATGCTCTGACTTGGGCGGGCGAGGCAAAGCGAAGGCTGCAGCCAGACAAGACGCTTTACCAAATTCAATTGTGGGTGACTGAAAGGGGAGACCTTAGCGAATTCGAGAGGAAAGAGGCCGAAGAATTGTTCTTGGAGTGCCGCCGCAATGCGATGAAAACCATCCTGGAACCGACAACCAAGGAAGGAGATAAATAATGCGTTTCCTGTACGCGATTTTTGATGGGATTCGATACGCATTTGCGAGGTTCGGATTTCTAGGTCGACTTGCTCGTGTCGCCCTCCCGATCGAATTTGTTGGTGGCTGGTTTGCAAGCCGTCGATACCGCGAGTTCCTGTATGGGATTCCGGCGCTGCTGACTCTGTTTTCATTGTTAGGGTTTGCGGTCTTCTCGTATTTCTTCAGTGAGCCCAAGGAATTGGCCTACTACACGCAGCAAGCTAATGCGGCACGTGCGAATGGGGCGGACGAGGTTGCAAATTTGTATCTGCGAAAAGCAGCTAGCGCGCAAGCTGGAAGCCCACGAGACCGGCTAGGCCAAGCTTATCTGCTGTTAGAGGCGAATCAAAATCCGCAGGCAATGGATATCCTTCAAGAGCTCGCGCCGTCCGATGGCGGGGGATATGTGCCGGCAAGACTTTTGGTGGTGGACCGATTGGGCAAACAACTTTCCGCAGTGTTAAAAGATGAAAAACCCGACCAAGAGCAGATGCAGGCGGGACTTCAAATCGTTTTGAAAATTAAAAAGCAATGCGAACTCATTCTCGAGCAAGAACCAACCAACGAAGTTGCACTTGAAAAGTTGATCGATATCAGCATGCGAATGAGAAGCGGAGAGCAAGCCTTGACCTACGCCGAGGCGCTAAGCGAGCAACGTCCCCAAATCAATATTTTGGTTGCACAGCTCTTTCAAGCCAGCGGCCGGGTCGATGAGGCGAAAACGGCAGCATCGCGCGCCATTAATGCGCTGGAGCCGATGCTGGAGAAAGAGGATTTGAACCCGCAGCAGAGGAAGAATTTGCGGATCAACCTTGCCTCTGTCTATTCGATTCACGCCGAGCATGAGAAAGCGGTCAATGTGCTGTTAGAAAACCGCGAGCTGCCCAATGATCCACAGTTGCGGCAAGCCATGGGCGGAGTCTTCTTTTCTTGGTCAGATTCGATTCCAGCCAGCTTTGATGTGAATGCCGAGACCAGCGAAGAACGCCTGACGCAAAAGCTAGATCTTTTGGGCAAAGCCTTGAAGCTAGTGCCTAACAACCCTCAAGTTCTGAACCGGATTGCTGCGATTGCAAGCACGAAAGGTGAAGCTGGACAAAGGGCTCGTAGCGGGATGAAGAAAATCTTGGCATCGGGAAATGCATCGGCCGTGGTCCATTTCGTGCTGGGCGTCGGTGCGGTCATGGATGGCGACCTTGATGCGTCACTCAAACACATGGAACTGGCGAATCGGGCTAGCCCCAGTACTCCTGTGACACTCAATAATCTGGCTTTTTTAATGGCCCAGCGCGAGTCGCCAGATTTGCCAAAAGCTTTGAAGCTAATCAATCAAGCCATCCAGCTACGCCCTGAAGTTGCGGAGTTCTATGACACTCGTGGTGGTATCTACCTGGCGCAGAAAGAATGGAGCAAAGCAGTCACGGATTTCCAAAAGGCGCTCCAAGGAAAAGCCGGTGACGAGCAGACGCTGCACACGCTCTTGGCCCAAGCCTATACGGAACTTGGAATGTCAGAACTGGCGGATATTCACACCGAAAAATCGGCTGACCTGAAAGCGAAGAAGTAGTTTCTGTGGGCCGTCAACGGCCTTGTTTGCGTAGCATATTTTTGTGAGCCGCTGGCGCTAGGCGATAGC
>CAYNNP010000179.1:9761-13847 GCA_964398215.1 uncultured Pirellulaceae bacterium
CGCTAGGCGATAGCCCCGGTTATTGGCGGGCTGGTTGTGCTCGAAACTGGCGCCAGCCATGGGCCTCGAAGGGTTGCGTTATCACAAGGCCCACGGCTAGCACCTCGGCTCAGTAAATCAACAAGCCATGCACAGGATTCGCTACTCGACGACTGACTCTTCGACCTGCGGCAGTTCGTCGAGTGCTTCCAAGCCGAACAGATTCAAAAATCGCTCGGTTGGATAATAGCGTGGGACTTTGCGGCCGCCTTCTGCGGGTTTCTCCCTTCTCATCTCCAGCAGTTGACGACGAACAAGCTGATTGAGTACCGCACCGCTCTCGCGGCCTCGTTGATCTTGGACTAGTCCCGACGTGATGCCGGGCTGATAAGCGACCAATGCCAACACTTCAATCGCAGCTTGGCTCAAACGCGCTTCGCGGACTTTGCCAAGGAACGATCGCCGAACACCCTCAACCGCGGGTGCGATCGTCATTCGGTAGCCGTTTTCGTCGCTGACGATCCGAAGCGCCTGTTCATGCTCTTTGTAAGAAGCGTTCAACTGATCGATAATCTCGATGACTTCGTCTGGCGATACGTCCCGCATCAAAGAAGCCAAACGCTGTTCCGATACTGAACGGCTTTCCGGATGGCCAACAAACAGCGCCGCTTCAACGATCGATTCAGGAGTCGCAACGGCATTGTCAGGTTCAGCAGGGGCAACTTCCGACTCGTCGTCGTCCGCGTCCAGTTTTTCTTCGGCCGATTCTTCCTCGTCAACTGCAAACGTTTCAGGATCGTGCTCGGCTGCGGCACGTGCGTACGCCGCCCCCAAATCCTCTAGCGAAAGCTCTTCTTCATCCTCGTATTGTTCTTCGTCAGTCATGGCTCAAGCGATTAAACCCATTCTTGTTTCGTGGGTTTGATCACGATCTCCGGAACATGGGCGCGAGGCGGCAGGGAACAAATGGAAACCAAAACCGAAGCAATGTCCTCAGGCTGCAAAATGGATTCTTTGTGTTCCTGCGATACAGGATTGGGGCGATTGTCCAAAATCGGTGTGTTGACTTCGCCTGGATAAACGTTCGTGATCCGGACGCCTTCGTCGCGAACTTCGTTTGACACCGCAGTGCCCAACGCTGTCATCGCGAACTTGCTGGCACAATAGGCAACACCGCCCAAGGTAATCGCACGCTTGCCGGCGACCGACGAAATATTGATCACCAATCCGTCCTGGCGACTACGCATTGCTGGCAGCACTTTGCACATGCATCGATAGGCTCCCGAAGCGTTGATCTGCAACACTCGCTCCCAGTCCTCGGGGGCCATCTCGCTCATGGTCCGTTTCTGTATGTTGATGCCCGCGCAATTCACCAAAATATCAACATCACCGACGTTGTCTTGGACGTCAGCGAAAAACGCATCGATACTTTCTGGAGCGGCAACATCGATCACGTGTGTTCGTACTGGATGCGCGCCCGAACAAGACTCAGCCAGCGCTACGAGTGGTTCCAAGCGTCTGCCACCGACAGTGACTTTGCAGCCAGCTTCGGCAAGACCACGAGCGATACCCGCGCCAATTCCTGTCCCGCCCCCTGTGATCGCAACAACCTTGCCAGCTAGTTGACTCAATGAAAAACTCCCAGAAGTGGCATGAACGCAAATGTATGAATCGAATCAACTCCTGAGTCTAGCAGCCGCCAGCGATACGTTGCTACCCAGGAAAATACGATCGATCGAAAGCCGTAGCGGAAGTCGACTTTCGGCAAACCGCGTAACGTCGCTTTGCAGAAATTGAACCTGCGATGACGCGCTACCACGATCTACCCCTAGTTAAGCGAATAGGAATTGTGTCGGCCTTCGAGGCTGTGATTTTTTTTGGAAATGCCTTTGCTGGTGAGCGACAAGGCATTAGCCGTCGGCTAATTTGCGCAGAAATCGAACGCCACAAAAACGGCGGCTATCGCCGTGCCGCTCACAAAACAAAAAACTCACAGGCTTTGACGCGATGGGCCGAAGTGCCAAACGGTCAACTTCAGATGGACTACAATCCGCAGTGCTTGACTCGTATCACCAATTGGAGATGACACCTGTGCCCCAAATGTACTTGTTCCGTTCACTCAGCGCCGCGATCGTTCTCTTACTGATCGCGTTTTTTCCCGTCAGCAGTTTGCAAGCCCAAGAAAGCTATCCGGCCCATCCAGACGCGAAGCGAAAAGACGGCGTCCCGAAAGGTGAAGTGACTGCGCATCGATTCACATCCAGCAAGATTTTTCCTGGCACCGAACGTGACTATTTCATCTACGTTCCCTCGCAGTACTCGGCGGACAAACCCGCAGCGCTGATGGTTTTTCAAGATGGCCGCAACTACGTTCGCGAACAGGGTGGATGGCAGGTGCCGGTGGTTTTTGACAACTTGATCGCCCAAGGAGAGATGCCGGTGACGATTGCACTTTGTATCAATCCAGGAGTGGTTCCCGGTGGCGCGGACGCACAATCGCGATTCAATCGAAGCTTGGAGTACGATGCGATGAGCGATCGGTACGCAAGCTTCTTGGTCGATGAAATGATTCCAGAGCTGAAAAAGAACTACTCGATTACCGATGATCCGAATCTCCGCGCGATAGGTGGCAGCAGCAGTGGGGCGATTTGCGCATTCAATGTTGCGTGGCGACGTCCAGATCAGTTTCGGCGTGTGTTCAGTACGGTGGGAACATTTGTTGGATTGCGCGGTGGGAACGAATTTCCAATCCTGATCCGAAAGACTGAACCAAAACCGCTGCGTGTGTTTTTGCAAGACGGGAAAAATGATTTGAATATCTACGGCGGTAGTTGGTGGAATGCGAATTTGACGATGCTGAACGCCCTGCAATGGGCTGGCTACGCGGTAAAAAACGAATGGGGTGAAGGCGGCCACAATGGCAAGCATGGAACCGCAATTTTTCCGGACGCGATGCGTTGGCTTTGGAGCGATTTTGACAAACCGATCACGACCAATACTGCTGAACACCCAGAGATAAAGAATCGTCTGCAACAAAATGAAGACTGGCAGTTAGTCAGCAGCGGCCACAAGTACACCGAAGGTCCTGCTCTTGCTCCCGATGGCAGCGTTCACTTTGTTGATGCTCCGAAGGGTGAAATATGGAAAGTCAACCAGGATGGACAGTCGGCTACAAAGTACTTGGACATGCCGGGCGTCAGCGCGTTGATGTTTGACAAAGATGGCAATCTGTACTGCGCTCGCAACAAGGCGAAGAAGTTAACCAAGGTTGCCAAAGATGGAACGAAAACAGATTTGATGTCCGGTGTTTCCTGCAACGACTTGGTAGTCTTGGAGCATGGAATCTACTTTAGCGGACCGCAAGAGAGTTGCGTTTGGTATTTGCCACATGGCGGCGAACTAACGAAGGCTGCCGAGGGCATTGAACTTCCGAATGGTTGTATTTGCACTCCTGACAAACGCTTTTTGTTGGTTGTGAACGCGGCAGGTCGCTATGTGTGGAGCTATCGGATTGAGAAAGATGGCGCATTGAAATTTGGCCAGCCTTATTCGTACGTTCATCAACCCAAGGATGAGATGAAAACCGGTGCGGACGGCATGGCGATGACAGCCGATGGCCAATTGCTTTTGGCGACCAAGCTGGGTGTGCAGATTTTTGATCAGCCTGGCCGAGCGCATTTGATTTTGACCAGACCAAAACGTACAGGGCGTTTGTCGAACTGCGTGTTCGCAGGCAAAGACATGAAGACTCTGTACGTTACCAGCGGCAACAACGTTTACCGCCGTAAAACCAAGATGCAGGGCATCGTTCCATGGCAACCGCCGGTCACGCCACCAAAACCAAGGCTTTGAGCCAAGTGGCGAGCTTGATCTCTAGGGACTGAAAAGCTTCCGCTTCCGGGTACAAGCAGACTCTGATGATGCAAAAAAAAATGCCCTGCTTCTGTTGAAGCAGGGCGGCCATTCGTCTAATGGGGCATAATCAGACGAAGGCAAGGAAATGGATACAGTTGGCCTTTTCAGGCGCAATGTCTCCGCATGAGAAGCTTTCCGTATTCTTAAAAAGGCGAAATGCCGTCGATCTACGACACGAAATTTAGAAAAAAA
>CAYNNP010000180.1:0-13834 GCA_964398215.1 uncultured Pirellulaceae bacterium
GTTGTTGCGGCTGAAGCTACTGTTAGTGCATCCAGCGAAGACCTCCAGGCTGCCAACCTTGGGCCAGCCGCTCAGCTTTTGTTCGCGGGACTTAACGAGTTTGATTTGGGGCCGAGAGATGCCAATCCATGCAACTCCGATCTTGTCGATGACAACGATAGCCACTCGGGATACCCGCCGGACTTTCATCCACTCTTGGAATATGAATACCAGCACGAAGCAAGCTCTGATGACAAAGAGGAATTGCCAGCTGAGCCGAGCGGCGATGACGATTCCGAAGAGCTATGGAACGATGACACGGCAAGTGTTTTAGCAGAGCAATCGACGATCGAAACCGTTGACGAAACCGAGGTCATTGAAGAAGCAGCACGCTCGGTTGAAAATTCTGATCAGCCTGCGACAGATGATGAAGTGGACAACGAGCCCGTTGTACCGATCAAACCAATTGACGATGCGGTCGAGACTCAGGGTGATTCGCGGCTCGTGGACGCAGCCGTTGGCATCGACAACGACATGGGCGACTTTGGCAATCAAGTCATGTCGCCCTGGGCAAAAACTCGCGAACAGAAATACTTGCAGCATTTCGGCAGGTGTTCTCATACCGCGCGGACAGATGAACTTGGTGGACTGTCGATCGATGTGTACATCTTTCCGCCCAATCAGGTTCGACCTTTCACAACCCTGGTGACTTCGGGAATGAGCGATTTTCGAATGAATCTCTCCAAACCATTCTCGCCTCGCGCCGAATTGGTGATGTACGTTGATGAGGCGAAAGCAGAGCATGTGAACTTGCTTTGTTTTCTAGCCCAGATTCCGTATCGCAATCATTTCCCAATGCGTTACGGTTCGGTCATCAACTATGGCGATCCCGCAGTCCCGATCGAAACAGGATCACAGCTTGACGGCTTCGTTTTGATGGCCCCCAATGTCGATGCGGATTATAAAATTCGTGATTCACTATCGATCGCAGGCGATCCCTTGCATTTGCTGTGGCCAATTCCCGTCAGTAAAGCCGAACGCGATGTGCTAAGCAGAGATGGGATGCAGAGGTTTTGTGGGCTCCTGGATCGCTACAATCACCCCCTGCTGTTTTCACCGCAGCGGCCTTGCTACGCCAGCATGCTAGACAACCCGTCGTTCGCCTAAGACGAACAACGATGATCGGTGGTTCAACTGGAACTTCGAGGCATCAGCAAGTGACGACTACTGTTTCTCCAGTAGCGACTGCACAACCTCGTAGGGAATCGCGTAGCTGCGAACTCGGCTGTTCCGGGCGATGTTCAGTCCTACAAACTTCCCATTCAAGTCAAAGATTGGACCGCCACATTGGCTTGGCTTTAGATCCGCGTCGTGCGGAATCACTCTAGAAAAACCATCCCGTCGACCACTCTTGTCCATCTTGTCCGCCGCGTGGTTTGACGATGACGGAAATGCTCCCAACAAAATCGTCTTCTCCAGTTCCTCGTCACCTCGAGCGATCGTTGCCACGACACTTGCTTTAGGATCCACGGTTCCCAAGAAACGCCGCATATCCATGTGAGTCTTGATGGTGGTTTCGTTGAGCTTTGTCACGACATCACCAACTTTCAGACCTGCTCGCTTGGCAGCACCGTCATCAGTCACTTCGTTCAGCACAGCCCCTTGGTTGTCTTTGTAGTCCGCCGGAACGACGCCCAAGAATCCACGACTCTGTTGCTTTTCGGATTTGAAAGCCTGAGTACTGACGATACTGACCAATCCGGCACCGTCCGAGTCAGGCGTAATAAGAAATCGTCCTGGGCTGGGGATCTTGTCAACGTGTTTGCTGATCTCAATCCCGCTTGAATGTTTCTTGGGGGCTTTCAGCAACACCAAGTCGTTTTGGCTATCACGCGCAACCACCTTTAGCTTCAATTCCGAATCACCCAACTTAGCAGTAGGATCTGTGCCGACCATCGAACTTTTGCTGACAACGAACTTGGTGCCTTTGATCAAGGTACCAAGGATCACGGCATCATCACTTTCACCAAAATCACTTTCGATTTCAATGCACGCATCGTCTAGTCGCGACTCAAGTTCCTGAAACTGCTTGGGAAGACTAGAGAGTTCTTCGATTGCGGCAGGTTTTCTGAACTCATCGTCGTCGTATTTGGGCAGTGGCACATTCGCAGGGCCCTTGTTCTCAAACTCGAAGGGAACTTTCAAATCAACAATTTTGTCTTCACGTTTAACTTTGACCACAATTTCTTTCGCGTCCTTGCCAAGCGCAGCAAGCAGTGCGCTACGTACCTGGGTGATCCGTACTGTTTTTGACGAATCAATTTCCTGGATAACATCTTCCATCTTGAATCCATGTTTCTCCGCTAGCCCACCTTTGACAATCTCGTTGACTTGAATGCCCAACTCATCAGCGAGTTCTCGTCCGCGGAACCCAAGTTTTGGTACTGGTGGGCCGCCGCGTGTGAACGTTCGTTCGACGTTAAGTTCATTCCAGTATTTCTTAAACGAATCAACAGGCACTTCGTAGTTGCGACTCATGTCTCTGCCGATTCGCGAGTGAATACCAATCACGCGTCCGTCCATGTCAAACAGTGGGCCACCTGAATCACCAGGTTCCATCAAAGCACTTGACTGCAACATCCCACGTGAGCTTCGTGAATTGGATCGCACGATGCGGCCAAAGCGAACCGTTGGAACTCCGCGCGTTCCTTGTCCACCCGGAAAACTAAGGCTTAGACAGGGTTGGTTAATCACCAATGATGCGGACTCACCCATTTGCACGAACGGCAAATCGTCCACCTTCTTTGTCAGCTTCAATAGTGCACAATCGACTTGCGGATTCGACCCCTTGCCGATTGCGGTGAACCGCCGACCGTCTGGCAAAAGCACCGGATAGCGTCCGCCAGGACGTACTGCATGAGCCGCTGAAAGAATATGTCCTTCTTTGCTAACGATGACTCCGCTGAAAGAACCGCGACCAAGCGACACGACGGCAGGTCGCACCGATTCGATCGTGGAATAAATCTCTTTCTGCAAAGACGCAATGTCGAAATCCTCCGCTACGCTCGGAGAGACAAATGCACACGACAAACAAATCGAAAGGACCCAGCGGATCTGATTCATAGTGTTTTACCTTGAAACGGCGATAAAGATGTATGCCTCTAGGATAACGAAAGCTCGCTCGGATTCATTATTCCAACATGGCAAAACGCAAAAATTCACGATAGCGGAGTCGCTTCGTATCGATTCAGCAATACTTTTGGAACACCGATCGGAACGATATGTTTCGTTCCAAGATAACGCCCTGAATTCGCGGTCTCGAAACCAATTTTGGTTGAAACGAATGTGATCGTATGATCGGCTAGAAAAGCAGTAGGGTCCGCATCCCCTGTTTGGCAGTCAAAACCGGTCGGCACGTCGATGGCTATTCGAAGGGCGCCGGTTGTGTTGGCCGACTGGCAATATTGCGTCATCGGTTTTCGCAGCTTGCCGCGTGCGCCTGTGCCCAACATACAATCGACAATGGCGCCAGCAGAACCGACCAGCGGAATCGGATCCGTGTCGATCGATTCAATTTCAAAAATCTTGATTCCCGATTTGTGCGCGATGCCCGCATTGTGCTCAGCGTCTCCCGTTAATTCGGTCAGTGGGACAAGCGAAATGATCGACACATCGCGGCCAGCTAATTCCAAGTGTCGTGCGATCACATAACCGTCACCGCCATTGTTTCCTTTTCCGCACAGGATCACGATCGGCGCGTCTTGCGGTGAAACAGAATCAACGATCTTGGCAGCACCACGCCCCGCGTTTTCCATCAAGACCAATCCGTTCATCCCAAACTCATTGATCGCGATTTCATCGATCTCGCGGACTTGCTGGCGGCTAAGTGGTGGAAGTTTCATTTCTTCATGTGGATGAAAAGACAATTCTGTTGTTACAATGAGTGCTGGTCACATTTGGATCGATTCATTCTAGGAATTGAAATGCCACTTTACGAATACAGCTGCGAATCTTGTCACGAGGTTGTCGAAGTTTTGGTCAGGAACCAGGAACAGCAGCTGGAATGCCCCGATTGTGGCGGCGAAAAACTTGAACGACTGATCAGCGTCCCAGCGGCTCCTTCGGTCAAAAGCGGCAAATCAAGTTTACCTGTTGCGCGCGAAAGCTGCGGCGCACCACGGTGCTGTGGTGGTGGCTGCGACATCTAGCATACTGCCGTCCCCGGAAACGTCGGTCAACTTGCGTTTTCGGATCTTGCTACCAATAACGTCATAATCATCTCGACAGCGATCTCGTTGTATTGATTTGCGTTGACACAAACGTGCGCGTGCTGGCGTGATAGTTCAACGAATCGCGTGTGCATCGGCGCGACGGTGGTGTTCCATTGCTCGCGAACACTGGCTTCACTTCGCCCTCGCGATTCTCCATCACGTTGTATTCTCCGCTGCAGCCTGACGTCGGAGGTCGCCTCCACAAAGATCGCTAAATCAAACAGTGGGCGAATCAATTCGTTTGCCAAAACCAGCACGCCTTCGACCAATACAATCGGACTTGGTTCCAAACGCGTTATTGCCGGTTTGCGTAGATGAGTTGCAAAATCGTACTGCGGCACGTCAATGGCTTTGCCACTAATCAGCGCTCGCAAATGCGAATCCAAAAGCTGGAAATCCAGCGAGTCGGGATGATCAAAATTGATTTTAGAACGCTGCTCTGGGGCCAGCTTGTCCAACGAGTGGTAGTACCAGTCGCTTGAAATCAACTGAGAACGATCTCCCAAGCGGTCTGTTAACAATCGGCAAAGCGTCGTCTTGCCACTTCCACTGCCACCAGCGATCCCAACGATGAACGGACGGCAATCACTGTTTTTCTTTGCACCAACATTTAACTTAGGCTTGCTGTCTACCATCTCAGTACAGCGGTGCCCCACGCTAGCCCGGCTCCGAATCCGCTGAGCAATACATAGTCGCCTTTTTGTATCCGGCCTTCGCTTGCCGCTTCTGCCAATGCGAGCGGAATGCTTGCTGCAGAAGTATTTCCATAGCGGTCCAAATTCACAAACACTTTTTTGGAATCAACACCCAAATCGGCCACCGCGGCGTCAATGATTCGCTGATTGGCTTGATGCATGACAACAAGCGACAGATCCGAGGGCGCCACACCACAATGCGCCAGCACCTCGGTTGCGCTCTCTGAAAACACACGCACTGCCCACTTGAATACACTCCGGCCGTCCATCGTCATGTACTGGGACCCGGCCAAGTTGTCAGACGTGAACGGCTGGCGACTACCGCCGCCGGGAATGCACAGCATGTCTGCGCCCTCACCTTCACTGCCAAGCTGATATGCCAAGATTCCTGCTTGTTGCTCGGCATCGCCATCGTCGGCGGTTGTGTCATCAGCCGTTATGATTGCAGCGCCGGCTCCGTCCCCAAACAATGGAAAGGTCTTCACGTCGCTTGGGTCAACCGTCTGGGTCATCAGATCAGCTCCAACGACCAACACGCAACGAGCATTTCCTGCCGATATGAATTGGCTGCCAGTCAACAATGCGTAAACAAATCCAGCACACGCAGCGCTCAGATCCATGGCAGGACACGTCGCTCCCAGCATGCGCTGCAAATGGCAAGCCGTCGACGGAATGCGATGGTCTGGCGTGACAGTTGCCACCAAGATCAGATCGATTTCGGATGCAGTGACGCCGGCTTTCTGCATGCAGTCTAGCGACGCTTGATAGGCCAAGTCACTGGTCGCTTGGTCTGGAGCTGCACGTCGTCGCTCACGAATTCCAGTCCGGCGTATGATCCACTCGCTGTCGCAACCCAGCGCCGCCAAGTCTTCATTTGTGACAGTCCGTTCAGGGACATAGAAACCCGTTGACGCAATTTGTACTCCGGTGACGGAACCCATTCGCCCACGTGTTTTTAGACTCTGTGCTGCTTCGGGTGCCAAATTGTGGTTTGTAATTGCTGAGATTGATTCCGGCATACTATCGGTGATCGCTATGATGGAGCTCGGCATCGTGCCAATGAAAAATGAAGTAGGCATCGTGCCAGCGGATATTCCGCGAAAACTAACGCTGCATCAGCGTGCTTCACTCGCCAGATTATATCCCGATGACTTGCGATGGTTAGTCGTATTGTTTGTGAAAAGCGAACCCTTTGAGCCACTTCAGCGCCCCAATATCTTACCGTACCCGCATTATTGTCGGATTCCTGATTGTTGCAGCAGCAATCTCGCTGATTGTGGGCTGGTTTCTGTCTGGGCCAAAGCAAACTCAGCCAACGGTGTTTCGGGTCGCTGGTGTATCAATGGCACCGACCTTGATACCTGATTCGTTCAGCACAACCTGTTCGCAGTGCAAGTCTGAATTCGTCTTTGGGGTCATTGATAAATCAGATCGAAATCCCCAAGTCATCTGCTCCTTGTGTGGCAACGTGACCGAATTCGAACAGCATCCTGAAGCGAATAAAATCGCGAACGTAAGTGGTGATGTGGTTCGAATCATCGAATTGAATCGCTCACTCGCTCATGGCGACTTGGTTGCAATCAACGCCGAAAGTGGATTACAGATCAAACGAGTGATTGGTGTCGGTGGTGATACGATTGCGCATCGCGACGGTCACATTTTAGTAAACAACGAACGCGCTGAAGACTTTTTACACAACCAAATTGACGCTCCGGTTTTGCCCCGCTTCACCGTTAACAACTCCTGTGCGGTTCCGGCCCGCTGGCAAAAGACTACACACCAAAACAGAACCTGGTTCGTTTACCATCACCAATCGGTACACGACCATCAACTGCCAATGCCTGTGCGGGATGACTATCAGTACAACGTTGGCATCGCACGCCAGATGAACAAAGTCGACCGCCTGGGAATACGCATCAAACCAAACACACCCGGCAATCAGGTTGATATCGCTTTCTGGAACGGATCCGAAGTTCGTATCGTGACTAAAACAACTGACGTCGACGAATCTGGTGTCAATGTGAACTTACACTCTGTAAATTCCAAGAGTTCAACTTCTGGTCTTCCTGTTTCCGAAATAGCGCCGATTGCAATCTGCTTGAACCAAAATGACATGAGTTCTATTTGCGTCGAAATCTATCGTTCAATCGAATACCGATTGCGGGAAAGTGATCCTAAATCAAGTTATCCGCTAAGACTTGCGGATGAAGAATACTTCGTTTTAGGCGACAATGTTCCCGTCTCGGTCGATAGTCGCACGAAAGGCACCGTGCACATCGATCAGATCGTCGGTTTAGTAGAGAAACTATCCAAGCGTTGATTGGCTTCACAATGTCGTGTGAAGTCGGAGATACAATCAGAACGAAAACAGACACAACGGAACAGGAAAAGGCAGCACTGACTTGACGAACGATGTACCCGACCAGCCGGAGAAAAAGGATTTTGACCGAAAGCGTCTCATCAAGATTGCTAAGTGCCTGATTGGCGTGGCTGTCTGCGTTGGACTTGTGTTTGCCGGTCGATCTGCGGTCACACAGTGGCAACAAAAGACGGCTGAAACCCAGAGCGAGATCGACAAGATTGAAACTCAGATTGCGGCGACAGGCGACACTGCCGTTCGGCAACCATTGATTCAGCAGCGAGATCGATTGGCGAAATCCTTGCCTTCGCTTGGCAATTTGGATTGGCCAAAAATGATACTGGCTGCCGTGTTGTACGGGCTCGGGTTACTGCCGCCCTGTTTCGTGTTGCGCGAAGCCGTTGGTTCGTTGGGGCATCGTCCTGCCGTACCGATTTCGATTGCGTCGCAGCTGATCGGGCACTTGGGAAAATACGTGCCGGGAAAAGCAATGGTCGTCGTTTTGCGAGTTGGCGTTTTATCGCGAGACAACGTCAGCCCAATCGTCGGGACTGTTAGCGTGTTCATGGAAACGCTGTTGATGATGGCTGTCGGAGCCGTGGTTTCAGGAGCAATCATTTGTTGGCTACCTGTGCCGACTTGGATGATCGTCACGGCGATCGCCGTATCGATTGGCGCCAGCATTCCTACCCTGCCGCCGTTTTTGAAACTGGTTGCGAAACGAATTTCAAAACGTGCAAAACATCTTGATCAAACCAACAGCGAAACTAGCAGCGGTCGATTTTTCATTGCAGGCTGGGCTTGGTCGCTCCTATCCTGGTTGTTGATCGGAACCGCATTCTCATTGCTTGTCGCTGCTATTCCCAACGCACAAGAAGTCCCTCCGTTTGCGCGGCTATGGGCATTGTCAACCGCAGCAATCGCGTTGGCCATGGTCGTAGGGTTTGCATCGTTGCTGCCTGGAGGCGCTGGCGTTCGCGAATTAGTTCTCGCAATCATCCTTGCTCCCGGAGTCGGCTCCGCCTGTGCGTTGCTGGCTGCCATCGCAGCGCGAGTCATGTTCATCGTTGTTGAATCAACCCTGGCAGGATTAGCTTGGCTATGGATCCAGCGGTCCGAAGTGGCATAGGCTTCCAGCCTGTGAATGGTAAAAACACAGGCTGGAAGCCTATGCTACTTTCGGGCGCATCCAACCTACTTTGAAGAAGTTGTTTACCCTGTGCCAACACGTTAACGGCTATCAATCTGCTCGGCCTCGTAATAACATTTGACAGATGGAATCCAAAAAACCTGTTGATCTTCTTTCGGCGACGTCAATCGTGGCCGCGAGCATGATTGGCGCAGGCGTATTCACAACCAGTGGATACACGCTCACAAGTCTGCAATCGCCTGGGCTCGTGGTGCTTGCTTGGATCGTTGCTGGGATCATCGCGATTTGTGGTGCGATCTGCTACGGAGCACTTGCTGGCAAGTTTGCTGAATCCGGTGGCGAGTACCTTTTTCTATCAAAGATGATCCATCCAGTCGCTGGCATGATGGCGGGATGGGTTTCGCTGTTGGCAGGTTTCACAGGCGCGATGGCGCTGGCGGCAACCACATTTTCAGAATACCTGTCTCCCTTTTTGAGTTGGGAATCTGCAGAACCAGAGTCGATCGCGCTGACGAAAACAATCGTTGCTTGCGGGATCGTGATCTTGATGGCGATTCTTCATACGCTTGGGGTCAAAGTCGGTACGCGCGTTCAAGACACCGTGGTGATCCTCAAGTTTCTGTTGATCGCAGGCTTTGTCGGTGTCGCTGGATACGTTCTATTCGCCACAGGACTTCTTGATTCGATCGCCGCCGCAAACACGTTGGCTGAAGAATCCGTTGAAACACCGCAAGAGCCCACGCAGCCGATCATCATTCGATTCGCCACCCAACTCGTCTGGATTTCACTTAGCTACAGTGGCTTTCAAGCCGCCGTCTATGTTGCTGGCGAAGTCAAAGATGCAAAACGCAATGTGCCACGGGCGATGTACCTGGGAACCATCCTAGTCACAATCGCCTACCTGCTGCTAAATGCGATCTTTGTGTTCGGGACCCCTGGATCCGAGATCATGGAGCAAAAACAAGTCGCCACGTTGTCGGCCAATGCAATCGGAGGCAGTCGATTCGAACTGTTCACCCGCGTTGTGATTTTGATTTGCCTAGTGACGTCAGTTTCCGCGCTCACGATCACAGGGCCTCGGGTCTATAGCAAAATGGCCGATGATGGATTCCTGCCAGCCGTGCTACGGTTCAAGGAAGGGACATCGCCGGCACGGTCCATTTGGATGCAAGCTGTTTTAGCAATCATTGTGATTTCGATTTCACAGCTGCCTGATCTGCTGAGCTACCTTGGATTCACACTTTCAATCAGCGCGGCACTAACAGCCGGATTGTTGTTCTTTAATTCTGAACTGCGACGTAACGTTCCGATGTATCCGATACCGGCCGTGGTGTTCGTTTTTGGAACGCTATTAACAGCCAGTCTTGGAGCCTGGGGAAATCCAATCCAAGCTTTCGTGGCAGTCGGCACGATCGCATTTGGCGCAGCCATGTACCCATTCTTCAAATCCAAGTCGGTACAAGATTAGCCACGAATCGGTAGCTTGCGTCGTGCCGCATACAAAAAAATTCACAGCATCTCAGGCCCGCAGACGCTAAGCCTCATCACGTGCTTTCTGGATCGTTTCCACCGCGAGCTTCAATTGCTTTCTCGCTCGATTCAGGCGACTTCGAACGGTTCCGATCGAGATCTCTAGGATTTCTGCAATCGTTTCGTAAGGATGCTCTTCCATTTCGCGAAGCACCAAAATCGAGCGGTGCTCTTCGGTCAGTTTCAACATCGCCTGTTGAACCAACTGAACTCGCTCGCTTCGCAAAATCGGTTCGTCAACAGCCTCGTTATCGTCGGGAACTTCCAACCCATTTGATTCGCGAAACTGATCCAACGAAACCTTTGCCCGTCGTCGTCTACGCCTGGTCAACGCGCTGTTGAAAGCGATCCTGTACAACCAAGTAAAGAACTGGCTGTTACGCTGAAACGTCTCTAGTTTGACAAAGGCGCGGATGAACGCCTCCTGAACGACCTCTTCTGCTTCGTCCGGCGACCCAGTGACTTGCAGCATCGAAGCATACAAACGATCTTGGCTGGTAATGACCAATTCGGTGAACGCGGCTCGGTCTCCTTGAAGAGCTCGATCAATTAATTGACTCTCGCTCGCCACGCAGTGTTGTCCATCTAGAAAAGAGTTCCGTTACCAAGCTGAAATGGCCATCCTGTCCAAGTGCTCGGCTCTATCTTAGCCAAAAAATGCACGAATCACGATTCTAGGTCACACAAAAAATGCGATGACCATCGAAAATGATCATCGCTTAACGATTTTTCTGAATTCTGCCAGCTGCAGTTGCTATTCAGGTGACCCCTCATTGGAGCCTGAATTGGATCGATACTTGACTTGAATCTTTGTCGGTTCCGCCTTTTCCATCTTTGGAACCGTGATTGTCAGCACTCCGTCTTCGTAGTCCGCCTCGATTTTTGCCGCATCAACATCCTTGGGCATGCGAAACTTACGCTCAAAGTCGCCGAAGCTTCTTTCAATTCGGCTCTTTGAATCGTCGCCTGCTGCCAGCTTGTTGTGGCGAGTTCCATCAATTTTCAAAAATCCGTCATTCATTTCGATCTGCAAGTCACTGAATTTGACCCCCGGTAGATCAAGACTCAGGATGTAGGCCAAGTCTGTTTCCAGCACATCCATCGCTGGCTTGAAAGTACCTTTCGCTCCATCAGCTTGTACTTGATCTCCCATGATCGTACCGACTAGCTCGTTCATGTCTGACGCGAGTTCATCGAAGAATCGGCCTGGGATATTGTTTGGAAATACCATACGCATTTTGCTTTCTCCAATTCAAAGGTGTGACCCATTGGGGAATTGTGCCCAACTGGGAGGCATTATGTTGTCTGCCAAATCGACAGTTTGTTTTTGCCAACCCACTAAGTTGCAAAGGGTATGCCAAAACTCTGAAACCCTAATTTTGGTCGTCCTGAGCGGTCTTTTTACGACGCAAAATCGGCACAGCAAGAATTACCGTAGCGGCCACCAACATGAATGCGGACATCGGTCGTGTCAGCAACGGCAAGTAGTCGCCTCCCGATTGCATCAACCCGCTACACAAGTGTTCTTCCGCGATCGGTGCTAGGACAAAACCAATCACAAATGGCGCCAGCGGTATACGCATCCGTTCCATGCAGAACCCAAGCACACCGAACGAAAGCATCACCCACACGTCGAACATTCTGTTGGCAAGTGCATAAGAACCGATCACGCAGAATGCAAATATCAATGGGACCATCACCCAAGACGGGATGCGCACAAGACGCACGATCCATTTCGCAGAAACGATCATCAACACAAACGTAAAAACGTTGGCCAGCAACAGTGTGCCCATCATCGTGTGGACGGCCAGCGGATTCTGTTGCATCAGCATGGGGCCTGGCTGCAGTCCGTGGATCACCAACGCGCCCAACAAGATGGCATCGATAACACTTCCAGGGATTCCCATTGCGACCAGCGGGATCAACGCCCCGCCAACGGTCGCGTTGTTGGCTGATTCCGAGGCAACGATTCCCTCTTCACATCCTGTGCCAAATTCTTCTGGAGTTTTCGATGCTCGCTTGGCCGCCGTGTATGCCAAAACAGATCCAATGTTCGCACCGATACCTGGCAAGATGCCGACCCACGTTCCAATGATCGATGAACGAAAAAGGTTGCCAGTGTGCGGTTTCCAATCCGACAGCTTGAATTCGACTTTGGCTTCCGTGGTAGACGTATCGGGCTTGATGGAGCGGTGTTCCAAGATCTGCACAATCAGTTGGTTGATTGCGAACAGCCCGATCAGAACCGGTAATAGCTTGAAGCCGTCATCGAGTGATTCAAAACCCAACGTCCAACGGACTTCGCCGGTCGCCGGTGATGCGCCAGGCATTTTCGCCAACATTCCCAAGCATCCCGCAAATAGCCCGGCAAACGGATTCTTGCCAACGGACGCAATTAACGCGAGCGCGACCATCACCAACGCAAAAAACTCGAACGGCCCAAACATCAACGAAAGCGTGGCGATCGGAGCGGCAAGCAAAACCAAAAACACCCAAGCGATCATGCCGCCAACGAAAGACGAACCAATCCCCAGCGCCAATGCTTTACCAGCTTCGCCTCGCTGCGCCATTGGGTACCCATCCAGCGTTGTCATCATTGACGCTGGCGTACCAGGAATGCGCAAAAGGGTTGCTGTAATCAAACCACCACTGACCGATCCGACATACATCGAAATCAGCAAAATCAAAGCGTACTCGCCTTGCATGGCGAACGTCAGCGGTAACGAGAGCGCGATCAGCATGGCTCCTGTCAGACCAGGAATCGCGCCAACGCTCACTCCCAACACGCAACCCAAGGCAACCAAGAACAGTCCACTGGGCGTAAGCAACAACTCAATCGCAGGCATGAAGTCGGGCATCGTCGAACAAGTCTCATCTACTTTGCGAGATCACTACAATTGCAATCGTTGTCGTTTCGCAGATAGACATGTTGTTGTCATTGCACCCGTGACGAGCAATGCGGTTCTTTTTGGCCCTCAGCCAGGCAAGTGCATTCAGGTTGCAATCAGTTGACTGGTTTCAACAGGAACTTTTTTCCGGAAAAGTATGCGTCGATGTCTGCGTTGGCATATTCTAGCAGATCAGCCCTGCTACTTGTGATTAGCAGTTCATCGGATTCAACGGGCAGTTCGTCAAAGTCCAAATCGAGATCATCCAAATCCACATCGACATCAACGTCGGGCTGTGAATTACGTTTTAGCTTTCCAGCTTTGACCGCTTTGACAATCGATTTTTCGTTGTTGGGTTTTAGCAACAATTGTTTTCCGCGGCGCTCAAGCTGCACTGCGTAATAGCATCGAACAAGTTTTGGATCCCATTTCTTGGGCAGTTTGTCGTTAACAAATTCAACAATGTTGATGATCTTTCTGTTTTCCAGCTTGGTGATATAGAAACATGTCACATAGGGATCATCGTAACCCGCCATTGTCATGCGGTACATCGACGCTGGAAAGTTCTGTCCGGCTCTCGAAAAACTAACCTTCAGGTTGTCGTCCTCCGTTTGCCATTCACGCAAAAGCGATTCATCAATAGGCAGGGCGTCTTTAATGTTGCCAAACGGGGATTCAGTAGCAACGCCAATGCATCCGATCAATGTCGGTAGAGTCATAGCGATCATGACGGCCAACGTACGTACAGTATTCATTTCATTTTCTCCCATGGATGAATGTTCAAAAAAGTAGTGCCCTTCGCATCGCCAGCGCTTCGGCCTAAAAACTCACCGTTCGTAGTACCGGCTTCAGCCGGAATAGGATGCGGACCGAATTCCGCCTGAAGGCGGTACTGCAAACAAAAAACTCACAGGTTCTCCGGCCTTTGTTTTGAACTGGGATTCTGTCTGGTGGCTGACGCC